>DATEEG010000409.1:0-4087 GCA_035281305.1 Acidimicrobiia bacterium
GTATAGAGCCCGGGCGGCAGACTTTCACCGGTCGCTGCGATTTCGGCGGGTGCAGGCTCCTCCTCCACGGAGGTAGAGGATGGCACGGCAACGGTGGTCGGCGTTGGTTGATCAGGACTCGGAAGGTTCTCGCCGGCACTCGCGCAGGCGGCGAGGATGACGACCATGAGACCGATCGGGATCGTGCGTATGCGATGCATTGCCATGGCTTATGCGATAGCGACATCCGTCATGTTCCGAGGCCGGTCGTGTCAGGCGAGGATCCAACCCCGTTCCCGCTCAGCGCCAACCGAGCGCGGGGGCCACGTGGGTCAGGATTTCCTCGAGGACGTGGGCGTTGTAGTCCACGCCGAGTTGGTTCGGCACCGTCAACAGCAGGGTGTCCGCAGCCTGGATGGCCTCGTCCTTGGCGAGCTGGGCCACCAGCACGTCGGGTTCCGCGGCGTAGGACCGCCCGAATATCGCCCGGGTGTTCTCGTCGATCATGCCGACCTGGTCGCTGCTGTTCCGGTCTTGGCCGAAGTAGGCCCGGTCCAGATCGGTTGTCAATGCGAAGATGCTGCGGCTCACCGACACCCGGGGCTGGCGGACGTGGCCGGCTTCGGCCCAGGCCTCGCGGTAGGCCTCGATCTGCCTGCGCTGCTGGACATGTAAGGGCTCGCCCGACTCATCAAACTTGAGGGTGGATGACTGCAGGTTCATGCCCAGCCGGGCAGCCCACACCCCGGTGGCATTCGAGCCCGATCCCCACCAGATACGGTCCCTAAGCCCCTCCGAATGTGGCTCTAGGCGGAGCAGGCCCGGCGGGTTGGGAAACATAGGCCGTGGGTTTGGCTCGGCAAAACCCTGGCCCTTCAACATTTCCAGCACCACCTCGGTGTGTTTGCGAGCCATGTCGGCGTCGGTTTCCCCTTCCGCCGGGCGGTACCCGAAATAACGCCAGCCGTCTATGACCTGCTCGGGCGACCCCCGGCTGATTCCAAGCTGGAGGCGGCCACCCGCGATCAAGTCGGCGGCGCCGGCGTCCTCGACGAAGTACATGGGGTTCTCGTAACGCATGTCGATGACCGCGGTACCAATCTCGATCCGCGACGTCTTCGCCCCGACGGCGGCCAGCAGAGGAAAGGGTGAGCCGAGCTGACGGGCGAAATGGTGCACCCGGAAGTAGGCGCCGTCGGCGCCCAGTTCCTCGGCCGCCACCGCCAGCTCGATCGACTGCAGGAGGGCGTCGGAAGCCGAGCGCGTCCGCGAGCCGGCGCCGGTTGCCCAGTGGCCAAAGGAAAGGAATCCGATCTTCTTCACCCTGTCCTCAACCTCCCCGGAACGGATTGATTCCCGCCTGAAACCCGCGATCGACCCATTCGCGGAGGGAGTCGCCCGAATAGTGTGCCGTCGTCGAAAGGAGCGGCGTGCCCCTAACGCTGGACGATTGGATTGAGGGATACCGGCTTGCCTGGGAAGAGAGGGATGCTCCCGGAGCAGCCGCGTTGTTCACCCCCGACGGAACCTACCGGTCGAACATCTTCGAGGACGCCCACGAGGGCCAGGCCGGCGTCAGGGCGTATTGGGAAACGGTGACGGCCTCTCAGAGCGACGTGAGGGTGCGGATGGGCCGTCCGTTTGTCGACGGTCTCAGGGTGACGGTCGAGTTCTGGACGAACATGAAAGTCGACGGCGCCGACGTGACTCTTCCCGGCTGCCTGCTGCTCGATTTCGATGAGAACTGGCTGTGCCGCGCCCTCCGTGAGTATTGGCACTTCGCACCCGGGTCGATGGAGCCTCCGGTTGGTTGGGGAGGCTGAGCCCTCCAGCCGGCCAGTCCCCACCCTTCTGGCTTGGGCGTGCGGATAACCTCACGTGAGTGGCCCGGGAACGATTCAGTCTCAAGGACCACCTGTTCAATCGGAGCCGAGTCTCGTACCTAGCGGGTCTGCTCGCGGCCTCGATCCCGCAATTCGACGCGGCCCGGTTCGAGAGCGAAGTCATGGGCGAGATGCTCGACCTGGAATTGAAACAACGGATCGCCCACATCGCCCGTGTGTTGGCCAATCATCTCGATCCCGACTTCAGAAAGGCCGCGGGCCAGATCCTGAGGTCTTTGCCCCCGCCGCTTGACCCCGACCGCGACGACGGGGACTTCGGTGACTTCATCTTCGCTCCGTTTGGGGACTTTGTGGCAGAGCGCGGCCTCGACGACTACGAGACCGCAATGAGTCTCATCCGTCAGTTGACAATGAGATTCTCGATGGAGGGTCCGGTCCGACTCTTCATCGAGGCCGAACCCGAGAGGACCCTGGACCGCTTCGCGACCTGGGCCCGAGACGACCATTACCACGTAAGACGTCTGGTCAGCGAAAGCACCCGACCCGCCCTCCCCTGGGCGCCGCGAATAAGTCTCGCCATTGCTGCTCCGCTGCCACTGCTCGACATGCTTCACGCCGATACCACGAGATACGTCACGCGCTCCGTGGCCAACCACCTCAACGACATCTCGAAGGCCGATCCGAGGCTCGTGATCGAGACGTTGCAGAAATGGAGGGGGCTTGGGATTCAGAAGCCGTCAGAACTCGACTGGATGAGCCGGCATGCGCTTCGGACTCTGGTCAGGAGAGGAAGCCCCGACGCCATGCAAGTCCTTGGCTATTCCATCGAACCCGAAGTCGGGGCGGACATCATCGAGATCACCCCCAACCTCACAGCCGGCGATGCGTTGGAATTCGTGGTGTCGGTTTCCGCACGTGCGGACGAGCAGTTGATCGTCGACTATGTAATCGGCTTTGTGAAAAAGAACGGTTCCATCAACTCCAAGACTTTTAGGCTGGGCCGGATCGATTTGCCGGCGGGGGGCACCAGGATTTTGCGTAAACGGCATCCGTTACGGTCCGACGCAACCACCTACAAGCTCTACCCGGGAAGACACACGCTTACGATCGTGGCCAATGGCACGGTCCTGGCTCGCACTGAATTCGACCTCATTTGCTGAAGGCATACCTTCATCTGGAAAGGCTTGACGATGGAAGAGACCGAACGTCCGGCACGCCTTCCTCCGCGCTGGTTCGTGCGCCTGGCATGGTTCATCCACCGCGGTTTGTACCGCGTGACAGGGGGAAGGGTCGGATTGTGGCGACCCAAGGCTCGACGCTGGGGCACGATGCATCTCACCACCATCGGGCGCCGCTCCGGCCAAGATCGAAGCGTGATTCTCGGCTACTTCGAAGATGGTCCGGCTCTGGTCACGATGGCGATGAACGGTTGGGCCGATGGCGAGCCGGCCTGGTGGCTCAACCTGCAGGCGAATCCGCATGCCTGGGTCGATATCGGTAACGGCCGGCGATCGGTCCGGGGTCGCGCCGCCGTGGGCGAGGAGCGGTCGCGTCTGTGGGACCGGTGGCGTGAAATAGACCCCAAACTGGACGCCTATGCCGCCCTCCGATCATCCGAGACCGCAATTGTCGTCCTGGAGGACAGTCCTGCCTCTGCCAATTAGCACTTGCCTGGCCTCCGCAAGAGTGGTTGGAAGGCTTCAGTCATGCCGGGCCCCATCTGCAGCGGGCAGATCTGTATGAAGGCAGTCGTTTGCGATCGGTACGGCTACCCCGATGTCATGCGGGTGGAGGAGGTCCCGGTGCCGTCGCCGGGGGCGAAACAGGTGCTAGTCAAGGTCGACGCGACGTCGGTCAATCTCTCAGACTGGGAAGGCCTGCGCGGGGCTCCGATGTACGCCCGAATCGGAGGCCTCCGCGCCCCGCGGCACCGGATTCTCGGTTCTGACATTGCCGGGCGCGTCGAAGCCGTCGGATCCGACGTCACCCGGTTCCGTGCCGGCGATGAGGTGTACGGCGACAACCTCGGCCTGATGGGCGGATTCGCCGAGTACACGGTTGCCCCGGAGTCGGCCCTGGCTCACAAGCCGCAGGAGCTGACCTTCGGACAGGCCGCGACCATCCCTCAAGCCGGGGCGATCGCCCTCCAGGGCACCGCCCTCGCACGGCCCGGGCAGCGGATGCTGATCAACGGTGCGGGCGGTGGCACCGGCTCGTTCGCGATCCAGCTTGCCAAGCGCGCTGGGGCGCACGTGATCGGGGTC
>DATEEG010000410.1:0-21770 GCA_035281305.1 Acidimicrobiia bacterium
CGCCAGACGCCAGTCAGAGCTTGCGGAAGACCACGCCAATCACGAGGAGGCCTGCGCCTCCGGCGACGAGCCAGAACGCATATTCAGCCAAAGCGTCAAGGTATCCGAGGTGGGATGCAATACCGGCAACGATTGCAAGCACGGCGAGAGTGAAAGTGCCTGTCGAAGGCGGAGTTAGTCGCATATGTTCATGGTATTGCCTGGTGGGTGCCCCTCGATGCCAATCAAGGCGCTCGAGAACCTTCGACGTCTGGCGTCTGGCGTCTGGCGTCTGGCGTGTTGTCTTCGGCCGGATATGCGGCCCATGCATAACTCCAACTT
This sequence comes from Acidimicrobiia bacterium, assembly GCA_035281305.1. Lineage (GTDB taxonomy): Bacteria > Actinomycetota > Acidimicrobiia > Spongiisociales > ZC4RG35 > DATEEG01. Next base: position 322 of record DATEEG010000410.1, read on the forward strand.
GCGGCCGTTACCCATTCCTACAATGCCTGGCTCCCATGCGGAGCAGCACTCCCCTTTACGATCCGCGGTTTGAACACGATGCTTGCGGCGTCGGTTTCATCGCCTCGCGAGACCGGCAGGCCTCGTATCGATTGACCCGCCTGGCGGTCGAGTGCCTGGTCCGTCTCGAGCATCGGGGAGCCAAGGCGGCCGATGGCACCGGCGACGGCTGCGGCATCCTCACCCAGGTTCCTCAGCGGTTGCTGGCCAGGGACTTAACGGTCCGCGGCATCACCCCTCCACCCCCCGGACGTCTCGGGGTGATGGCGATTTTCTTTCACCCCGGTCGAGCCGAGACCGAACGGCGCCTCATCTCGAAGGCGATTGAAGGAGAAGGACTTCGACTGCTCGTCTATCGAACGGTGCCAACCCACCCGGCGGTGCTCTCCCGGCGCGCCAAAGAGTCGTTGCCGAGGATCGAACAAGCCCTGATCGAGGCACCTGCCGATCTGACTGAGGAGGAGTTCGAGCGGCGGATGTTCCTGGCCCGCAAAGTAGCCGAGAAGGACATCGGGGGAGGGACCACAATCGTCTCGTCTTCGGCCCGGACCGTCGTCTACAAGGGTCTCTTCGCTCCCAGCAACATGGCCGACTTCTACTGGGACCTGGCCGACGCCGATTACGAGACCGCTTTCGCCATCTTCCACCAGCGCTACTCCACCAACACGTTCCCCTCCTGGGAAATCGCCCAGCCATTCCGGGCGCTCGCCCACAACGGCGAGATCAATACGGTCGCCTCCAATCGGTCGTGGACCCACGCTCGCGAGAGGGTGGCGACGTCTTCGGCTTGGGGCGACCGTCTGGCCGACCTGGCGCCGTTCCTGCAGCCGGGGCAGTCCGACTCCGGGAGCCTCGACAACCTCTTCGAGCTATTGGTGCTCTCCGGGCGGTCGCTCGTCCACGTCAAAGAGCTATTGGTTCCGGCAGCCTGGGAGAACGTTGCCGATCTGTCGCCTGAGCGGCGAGCGTTCTCCGAATACCACGCCTTCCTGACCGAGCCCTGGGACGGCCCCGCCGGGGTCGCGGCGACCGACGGCATCAGCCTGGTCTCGTTCGTCGACCGCAACGGCCTGCGCCCCGCCCGCTGGGCGATCACACCCAACGTTGTCCTCGTCGCATCGGAGGCCGGGGTGTGCCCGGAGGAGGAGAGCCAGGCCGAAGAGACCGGCCAACTGGGACCCGGTGAGATCCTTCTATTCGACCGGACCACCGGCAACATTCAGCTTTCCGAGCAGATCAAGGAGTCGCTGGCGGCGCAAGCCCCCTATGAGGAGTGGATCGGTACCGAGACCTTCTACGTTCAACAACCCTTCGATGCCGTCGCCGACGATCGATTCGAAGCCGGCCCGTTTTGCCGTGTGTTCGGTTACACGCCCGAGGAGCGGCGCCTGATCCTGGCTGAGATGGCGGAAGGCAAGACGCCCACCGGCTCGATGGGCAACGACTCCGCCCTGGCGGCACTGGCCGAGGAACCACGCCGCCTCACCCAGTACCTCCATCAGCTTTTCGCCCAGGTCACCAATCCGCCGATGGATCCGATTCGCGAGCAACTGGTGATGTCGTTGCGCACTTACATGGGCCGGCGGGCATCGATGCTCTCGGAGACCAACTCCACCGCTCACATCGTCGAGCTGTCTTCGCCGATCCTCTCCGATGCGGAACTGTCCTCGATCGTCCGCAGCTCCGATCCGAGCTTCTTCTCGTACTGGATCGCCGCCACCTGGCCGGCCGCGCAGGGACCGGCCGGGATGAGGGCGGCCATCGACCGCATCACCGAGGAAGCCGTCGAGGCCGTAACAGGCGGGGCGTCGCTGATCGTTCTTTCCGATCGCGAAGTGGATGCCGACAACGCTCCGATTCCCATGGTTCTGGTGGTCGGCGCCATTCATCACGCATTGATCGAAGCCGGGGTTCGGATCAAGGCGTCCATGATCGTTGTCTCCGGTGAGCCCCGCGACTCGCACGACCTGGCGATGTTGATCGCCGCCGGAGCTTCGGCCGTGAACCCCTATCTCGCCATTGACCAGGTGCGGGCACTGGCAGAGGAGGGAGTCGTCAACGTCGACCCGGTCGTGGCACAGGAGAACTACCGGTCGGCCCTCCAATCCGGTCTGCTCAAGGTCATGTCGAAGATGGGAATCTGTACGGTGTCGGCGTATCGAGGCTCCGAACTCTTCGAGGTGATCGGTCTCGGTGAGGATGTCTGTGACCTCTCCTTCCGCAACGCCCCCCGCCGGTTTACCGGCCTCAATCTCGATCAGGTGGCCGGCCGGGTCCTCGAGCTGCACTCCCGCTATCGCAACGGCGAGGAGTCGCCCGGTGGGTTCTACAAGTTTCGGGGCAAGGGGAGTCTTCACATCACCAGCCCGGGGGTGGTCCTCTCCCTGCAGAAGGCGGTGCGATCGGGCGAGGAGGCCGACTGGGATCGGTACGTGGACCAGATCCTCAGCCGACCACCGTCGGTGATCCGTGATCTTCTGGCATTGGCGACGCGGACCCCAATCCCTCTCGAGGAGGTGGAACCGGTCGAGCGAATCATGCGAAGGTTCGTGGCGTCGGCCATGTCCCACGGCGCACTTTCCCGGGAGGCCCACGAAGCCCTGGCCGAGGCGATGAACCAGATCGGCGGATATTCGAACTCGGGTGAGGGAGGCGAAGGGCCTGAGCGATATGGGACGCCACGCAACTCCGCGATCAAGCAAGTGGCTTCGGGGCGGTTCGGCGTCACCCCGGCATATCTCGCTTCGGCCGAAGAGCTCCAGATCAAGATGGCTCAGGGTTCCAAGCCGGGCGAGGGCGGTCAGCTGCCTGGCCACAAGGTCACCCCGGAGATCGCCCGCCTGCGCCATACCGAACCGGGTGTGACGCTCATCTCGCCGCCCCCCCATCACGACATCTACTCGATCGAAGACCTTGCTCAATTGATCTTCGACCTCAAGGCGTTCTCGCCTGCCGCCCGGGTCTCCGTCAAGCTCGTTTCCGAGCCTGGCGTTGGCACGGTTGCGGTCGGGGTGGCCAAGGCCCAGGCCGACGCGATCCTCATCTCCGGCATGGAAGGTGGCACCGGGGCTTCGCCGCTCGAGTCGGTCAAACACGCCGGGGCACCGTGGGAACTCGGTCTGGCCGAGGCTCATCAGGTGCTCGTGGCCAACGGTCTCAGGAGCCAAGTCGCCCTCGAGACCGACGGAGGGCTGAGGACCGGCCGCGACGTGGTCGTCGCCGCTCTACTTGGCGCCGAGCGCTTCGGCTTCGGCACCCTGCCGCTCCTGGCCGTCGGCTGCAAGATGGTCCGTCAATGCCACCTGAACACCTGCCCCGTCGGGATCGCCACCCAGCAAGAAGACCTCCGCGCCAAGTTCACCGGCGCTGCCGATCACGTAGTGACACTGTTTCGCCTGCTGGCCGAAGAGGTGCGTCGGCACCTGGCCTCTCTCGGTGCCCGCAGCCTGGCCGAGATCATCGGTCGGGCCGACCTCCTCAAGCCGGTGGATCATCCCCTGGCCGGGGGACTCAGCAAGCTCCTCGTTCGCGCCGAGGGTCGATGGCGTCATCAGGGATATCAGAAATCGGCTCCCTCCCGTCTCAACGAACGCCTGGTCGACGATGCCCTCGATGCCGTGGACTCGGGCCAGCCCATCGAACTCTCCTTCCCCATCTCCAACGGGGACCGCACCATCGGGGCGCGTCTGGCGGGAGAAATCGTCCGGAGGCGAGGATCGGGAGGACTTGCGGCGGGGACCGTCCGGGTTCATCTGGCGGGCTGGGCAGGACAGAGCTTCGGGGCGTTTCTCGTGGACGGGGTGGAACTCCGGTTGGCGGGGACCGCCAACGACTACGTCGGCAAGGGACTCGGGGGTGGCCTCGTGGTGGTCAAGCCCCGCCGCCCCAATGACCTCATTCCTCACGCCGCCGGAAACGCCGTGCTCTACGGAGCCACCAGCGGCACCGCTTTCCTTTCGGGGATGGTCGGCCAGCGGTTTGCAGTTCGTAACTCAGGGGCGACCGCCGTCATCGAGGGCTGTTCCGATCACGGTTGTGAATACATGACAGGGGGGACGGTGGTGGTCCTGGGTTCGGTGGGTCGCAACTTCGCCGCCGGGATGACCGGGGGAGTGGCCTTCGTCTGGGACCCGAAAGCGGTCCTGAACCGGTACCTGGCCGAGACCTCCCCCGCCAATCGGCGCTTGCTCGAAATGGAGCGGCTGGAATTGCACGGACTGATCGCTTCGTTCTTCGAGGCGACCGCCTCCCCGGTGGCCCGTGGAATCCTCGACGATTGGGACCGTCAAGCCGACCGCTTCTGGGTCCTGAGGGCCAGCAAGCCCATACCCGTGACGGAACCTGCGGCGGTTGGTGTGGGCGCCGTCTCAAATCGCTGAGACGCCAGACGTCAACCCGGATGCACCTGCGGCGGTTAGGTCGGATGCCGTTTCGAGCGTGGAGACGCCGGACGCCAGATGCCAACCCGGTGGATCTGCGGCGGTTAGGTTCGGGTGCCGTTTCGAGAGTGGAGACGCCAGACGCCAGACGCCAGACGCCAACCCGGATGCACCTGCGGCGCTTAGGTTCGGGCGCCGTTTTCAATCGGGGAGACGCCAGACGCCAGCCTGGGTTGGCCTGGATCGATGGTGCGACCTTGTTTTCTTCAGTCTCTTCGCCTCGGCCTAGCCATCAACGGCGTCCAGGATATTTGGCGTCGGGCGTCTGGCGTCTGCTTGATTGGAGCGGGCACCAGCGCCTAGGGCCGCAGGCTTCACACGGGTTGGCGTTCGGGCGTATGGCGTCTGCCCCAGCGGCGCTGCGGGTACTTGGTAATCAGTGCCCAAACCGAATTACACTATCCCGGTAGTGCAAATGTCGCCTTGGCGGCGGCGATGGGAGTTTTTCTAATGGCCACAGTCGATATTGACCTCGGTGCCTACAAGCTTGGCTGGCACGACGTCGAGGACAACGAGTTCAAACCGGCCAAGGGTCTCAATGAGTCGATCATCCGCCAGATGTCGGAGATGAAGAAAGAGCCCCAGTGGATGCTCGACTTCAGGCTCAAGGCCTACCAGCGGTTCCTGCGCAAGCCCATACCCCAGTGGGGTGGTGGCGGTGCCCTGAACGACATCGATTTCGACGACATCTATTACTACATCAAGCCGTCGGGCGGACAATCCAAGGACTGGGACATGGTTCCCGAGTCGATCAAGTCGACGTACGAGAAGTTGGGGATTCCCCAGGCCGAGCGCAAGTACCTCGCGGGCGTAACCGCCCAGTACGAATGCCTTCGAGGGGATGTGCGCGTCTACACCGTCAACCGGGGGATGGTCGCCATCAAGGAGATCGAGGCCGGCGACCGGGTGTTCTCGCTGAACGAGCGGACGGGCCAACTCGAGATTCACAGCGTCAAGTCGGCGGCTCAGACCGATGTCCGTCAGACCTATCGGGTCGAGATCGACGGCGGCCGGGTCGTCTACGCCACCGACAACCATCCGATCTTCACTCGCCAGGGTTGGGTCGAAGTTGGGGACCTCCAAGCCGGGACCGAAGTGGCGGTAGCGGAGTCGCTGCCCGACGCCGGTCAATCCTTCGCACCGGTCCGTCCCAAGGGCACGCCGGATGACTTTCCGGAAACGACGTCCCCGAAGGTCGCCTGGCTGTTCGGCTACGCGATCGGAGGGGGCAACCTCGACTCCGACGGCTCAATGCTGTCCCTGGTCGCGGACGGCGATACTGCCGCAGTCCTCCAGGGCACGATCGGCTCCCTCTTCGCAGTGAGCGCCAAAGTCGGCGGGGGGAGTGTCGCCATCGACCACAAGCCGATGATTCGCTGGCTCCAGCGCAACGGCCTCGTCGGTGATCGCAACGTCCGTCGGGTGCCCGCCTGGGTGTTCGGTCTCCCGCTGGCCGAGCGAGCCGCGTTCCTGCGAGGCCTGCTCGACGGATCGCGCGAAGGTGGGCTCACCGGCCCGCTGTCAGGTGACATCTCCGAGTTGGCCGAGTTCACCGGTCTCACCGGCTCCGAGAGTCGGGTCGGTTATGCCCCGGTGATTTCGGTGACGGAAGCCGATGTGGCGGCCGTTTTCGACATAGAAGTCGACGGACCGCACAACTTCGTTACCGAGGGCGTCATCGTCCACAACTCAGAGGTCGTCTATCACCGCAATCGTGAGGACCTCGAGAAGCTCGGTGTGCTTTTCACCGACATGGACACGGCATTGCGTGACTACCCGGACCTCGTCAAGGAGTACTTCGCAACGATCATCCCGCCGAACGACAACAAGTTCGCCGCCTTGAACTCCGCGGTCTGGTCCGGTGGAAGCTTCATCTACGTCCCGCCGGGGGTTCATGTCGATCAGCCCCTTCAGGCGTATTTCCGGATCAACTCCGAGAACATGGGTCAGTTCGAGCGGACCCTGATAATTGTCGACGAGGGCGCGTTCTGTCATTACGTCGAAGGCTGTTCGGCCCCGATCTACTCGACGGACTCGCTCCACTCGGCAGTGGTCGAGATCATCGTGAAGCGCGGGGGCCGTTGCCGCTACACGACCATCCAGAACTGGTCTAACAACGTCTACAACCTCGTGACGAAGAGAGCCGCCGCTTACGCCGACGCCACCATGGAATGGGTCGATGGCAATCTCGGGTCCAAGCTGACCATGAAGTACCCGGCGGTCTGGTTGATGGAGCCGGGAGCCCACGGTGAAGTCTTGTCGATCGCGTTTGCCGGTGCCGGCCAGCATCAGGACGCGGGAGCGAAGATGGTGCACGCGGCTCCGAACACGACTTCCACCATCATTTCGAAGTCGATCTCCAAAGATGGTGGCCGGGCGGGGTATCGGGGCCTGGTCCGGGTCGAGCCCGGAGCGGAGAACTCCAAGAGCTTCGTTCGTTGCGACGCCCTCATCCTCGACGACAGATCGCGTTCTGATACCTACCCCTACATGGAGATCGAAGAGAACGACGCCGAGATCGGACACGAGGCCACCGTATCCAAGGTCGGCGAGGAACAGCTTTTCTATCTCATGAGCCGCGGCCTCACGGAGGAACAGGCGACCACGATGATCGTCGCAGGCTTCATCGAGCCGATCATCCGCGAGCTGCCGATGGAGTACGCGGTCGAGATGAACCGCTTGATCGAGTTGAACATGGTTGACGCTGGAGCCGTGGGGTAGATCAGTAGGCAATCAGCAGGCGGTAGGCAGCTTCGAGCGGAAACCGCTGCCACGCTCTCCGGTGGCCGGGGTCCTTCGGCTGGGTCACTGGAACTGAGCCTTCGGTGCTCTAGGCTGACCTCATGATGCAGGTGGCCGTGCCTCAGGACGTGGTCGAGACGCTCTTCGTGGTGGCCATCATCGGAGGTGTCTTCGGCCTCGTTGGCGGGTTTCTCGGGGCGAAACGAAGCCTGATCGGATCGATCCTCATGGGAGTCATTGGTGGGATTGCCCTCGCCTCGATGGCCCGGATCGCCGGTTTCGATCCCATCCTTCCGATCGATGAGGGCTTCTCCGCCATCTACGCCGGGATCGGTGGCCTGGTCCTCGGCTTCGCCGTCAACCGGTCCACCGCGACTTAGTTTCAACCGAGCCCGTTCCACCCGGCTCCGCGGCCTTGCGCCCCTCGATATCTGCGGGCCTCATCCGGCCCGGCTCGATTTGTCCCTGGCTCGAGCGGCCCCTCCGCCGGTAGGCTCTCCGTATCTTGTCCCGCAGGCTGTTTTTCCGGCTGCTGGTGGCTCTCTCCTTGGTCTGGGCTACCTGGGCAGGGTGGAGCCTCGCTAGCGGCGCCACGCCTTTGAAGGTTTCCGTCGTCGATGACGTGGGAGCACCGGTGGCCGGGGCCGAGTTGTGGCGTGGCGACACCCTCGTCGGCACGACCTCGGAAGACGGCGAAGCGACCATCGACTGGACTGGAGGGGTCAATGCCCTGGCCGTGTCCGCCCCTGGTTACCCGATGCTGCAAATACCGGTCCTGGGCGAACCGGGTTCGTCGATGGAAGCGGTGCTGCGACCCCAACTACTGCGGGGACGGATCGTCGATCCGGACAGCCGCCCCGTCGAAGGCGCCTATGTCACCTCCAGTGCCGGGACTTCGGTATCCGACCTCAACGGCCAATTCACCCTTCGCAAGGCCGAACCGGGCCCGGTTCAGGTCTGGCGTCCAGCCTGGGAGGGAGCGGTCTTCGAATGGGATGGAAGCCCCGGAGAGGAGGCCGTCGCCATCGCCCCTGAGACGATGAAGGCCGTCCACGTAAACGGCGAGGCCGCCGAAGAGCGCTGGTCCGAATTCGTGGCCCTGGCCCAGACCACCGAACTAAATGCTCTGATGTTGGATCTAAAAGACGAGACGGGTGCTGTTTTGTACGACACCGGTCTGGCGTTCGCCCACCAGATCGGCGCGGTGTTTCCCAAATTCGATCTCGACCAGGTGATCATCGACGCCGAGCGGGCCGGGATATACCTGATCGGTCGCATCGTGTCGTTTCAAGATCCCATCGCCGCTACTCGGGCACCCGAACTGGCTGTATGGGATGCGGCCGTCGGCGCGGTCTACTCCTACAACGGGCAGTACTTCCTGGACCCTACCGATCCCTTGGCGCAGGCGTACGCGCTGGACCTCGCAGTTGAAGCCTGCGCCGCCGGCGTCCATGAGATTCAATTCGACTACGTGAGGTTTCCGGACAACAGGCGCGACGGGGCAGTCTTCGATGGCGGTGTCAGCGAAGACACGCGCATCGCCACCATTCGTGACTTTCTGGCAACGGCCGTCGCCGAGTTGCACCCGCTCGGTTGTGCTGTTGCTGCCGACATCTTCGGATTCATAACCAAGGCCGTCGATGATGGCGGCATCGGTCAGCAGTGGGAGGAGGTCACTTCCGTGATCGATGTCGCCTCCCCGATGCTCTACCCCAGTCACTATGCGTCGGGCTGGTACGGGTTTCAGAATCCCGTCGACAACCCGGCAGCGCTGGTGGGCTATGCCCTCGATGATGGACTCGGACGGCTGGCTCGTCAGATCGTCGTCCGGCCCTGGCTCCAGGACTTCGGCTATGACGCCGGCCAGGTCAGGGCTCAGATCGAAGAGGCCAATTCCCGCGGCCTCGGATGGATGCTCTGGAATGCTCAAAGCAACGTCACTGTGGAGGCATTGCTCCTCGAAGAGTGAGCGTCGGCTCTGCGTGCTGCATGAACCGAGCCACCGCTGCTGCGGGCTCCGTCGCTTCGGACAATGATGGCGGGGTCACTACGATTCGGCCCTCGTGGTTTCCCTGACCCGCCAAACCTCAGACTCTATCGACGCGTCCGTTCCCGTCGCGGGGCGGGCCGCGGCGTGGGAACTCTATGAGGAACTACCTGTCCCGACGGGGGCCGATGAGCTGTGGCGGTACGTGGATCCGGACCTCGACCCCACGGGCTATTCGATCGTCGAGACTCCGGGCACTCCGTTGCCTACCGATCCTTTCCTCAATTCGATCGAAGCTTCGGCCACCGCGGTCATCATTGACGGACGTACCAGCACCCTGACCGGACCGTTTCTGGCGACCGGTGTCGAACTGCTGGGATTGGTCCCCCCCTCGATTGACAAGTTCGCAGCGGGCCACCTCGCCTTCGTCGCCGACGGTGTCGTGGTCGACGTTCCCCGGGGTGCGGTGGTGACCGACCCCATCGTCGTGGACGTCCAATCCGTCACGGATCGGGCCATCTCGTTCCCCCACGTCACTATCAAGTTGGCCGTCAACGCCGAAGCCTCGATAGTTCTTTTCTATCGGGGTCCCTCCGGGGTGAACTCTGTGGTGGTGCCGCAAGTGGAGGTTGATCTCGCCGACGGCGCCCATCTGCGGTTGATGACGGTTCAGGAGCTGGGTCTCGAGACTTACGGCATCGTTCAGATTCGCGCACGTCTCGGCCGAGATGCTTCCTTCCGGCTGGGTGAGGCAGGTCTGGGCGGCAAGCTGGGGCGCCTCGATCTCGGGGTCGACCTGGACGGCCAGGGCTCGGCAGCGGAGGTCATGGGCTTGTTCTTCGGGCATCGTGACCAGGTCCTCGACTATCGGATCAACATGACCCACCGCGGCCGCAAGTCGACTTCGGAGGTGCTGCTGAAGGGGGCGGTCAAGGATCAATCGCAATCCGTCTTTGCGGGTCTCGTGCGAATCGAGAAGCCGGCCGTCGGAACTTCGGCTTTCGAGACGAACCGCAACCTGGTTCTGTCAGCCGATGCGAAGGCTCACTCCGTACCCATCCTTGAAATCTTGTGCGACGACGTCATGTGCGGCCACGGATCCTCGGTGGGCCCGTTGGAGGAAGACCACCTCTACTACCTCCAGAGCCGGGGCCTCGGTCGAGCCCGGGCGGAGCGTTTGCTGGTGCGGGGTTTTTTCGGCCAGGTGCTCGATCGCCTGCCCATCAAGGGTCTGCAGCCGGCCCTGGCGGAGGTTCTCGATCGACGGTTTGTGAGCGCCGGACTGGGGGGCGGATGATCAACCGGGTGAAGGTTGGCGACTTCGCCGACCTCCGAGAAGGAGTGGGCCTCAAAGTCGAGGTCGACGAGCATCGCATTGCCGTCTTTCTGGTCGACGGGTCGGTGTTTGCGATCGGCGATCGTTGCAGTCATGCCGAAGCCTCCCTGGCTGAGGGCGAGGTCTTCGGCCTCGAGGTTGAGTGTCCGCGCCACGGGTCGACTTTCGACCTGACGACCGGCTATCCGCAGAGCCTCCCTGCCACCCAGCCGGTCCCGACCTATGTGGTGTCGATCGAAGAGGGCAACGTCTACGTGGATATACCGGAATGACCACAGCGCTGTCGATCGAGAATCTCACGGTTGCGGTTGGTGGCCGCGAGATCCTCAAGGGAATCGAGCTTGACCTGCCCTTTGGTGAGGTCCACGCATTGATGGGCCCCAATGGTTCCGGGAAGTCGACTCTCTGCCACGTTCTCAGCGGGCGTCCTGGGTATGAGGTGCTGGGCAGCGCCAACCTGGCCGGTGCTCCGTTGCTCGGGCTCGACGTCGACCAACGGGCCCGACTGGGCCTCATGCAGGGCTTTCAGTACCCGGTCGAGATTCCCGGGGTCAAGCTTGGTGAATTTGTCGCCGAGGCCGCTGCCGAAGCTGGGATGGAACAAGACGAGATCCAGCGCCGGGTCGCCTCGGCCGCCGAAAAGTTCGACATGACCCGGTTCCTGCAGCGAGGCGTGAACGAGGATCTCTCCGGTGGCGAAAAGAAGCGGTCGGAGATTTTCCAGATGGCTGTGCTGGGTCCGAAGGTGGCGTTGCTGGATGAGATCGATTCCGGGCTGGACATCGACGCCGTCCGTGAGGTCGCCGAAGCCGTCGAAGTGATGAGGTCGCCGGAGGTCGGCGTGCTGATGATCACCCACTATTCGAGAATTCTGCGCTACGTGATTCCGGACAGGGTCCATGTCATGGTCGAAGGCAGGGTGGTCGATTCGGGAGGCCCGGAGTTGGCCGAAGAACTAGAGGCAGGCGGCTATGAAGCCGTTCGGGCCCGTCTGGGTTTGGGGCCCGGTGGAGAGAACGGTCAAGCCAAGGCACCAGACGCGAAAGTAACGGATCTCTTCACAGACCTCCCATTCGAAACCTGATCGTCGTGGCCCGGGCAGCCTCACGATCGTCCCATCAGCGCTGGCTCTCCGACCTCACCGATCTTCCGACGGCGTCGGGGCAGGAGTCTGCGGTCCAGGCGTGGGTGAGGGCCTGGGCCAGGCAGCGGGGTTTGTCAGTTAGCGATGACCGGGCCGGGAATCTTCTCGTGCGTCCGACGGCCAGGAGCCGGAAGCGACCGATTGTCGCGGTTGCCCATATGGATCATCCGGCTTTTGTGGTTACGAGCACCGGGTCTCGAACCGAAGTGGAACTGAGAGGTGGGGTGTTTCCCGAGTATGTGGCCGGAGCCCGCCTCCAATTGGAGAGCAGGACCGGGGCCCGGCCGGTCAGGCTGGTCGAATTCGATGCCACCACGGGTCGGGGCTGGGCCGAGGGTTTGACCGCCGAGGTCGGAGACATCGTGCGATGGGCGTTTCCTCCGGCGTCCCTCGGGGTCGAAGGTGACCGGTTGCGCGCGAGGGCATGTGACGATCTGGCGGGAGCAGCGGCGGCCCTTTCTGCTCTGGACAGGTTGACGCGTACCGGCGTGGGACACTTTTCAGTGTTGCTGACTCGAGCCGAGGAAATCGGTTTTGTCGGCGCCATAGCCGCCTGTGAGCTCAAGACCCTTCCCGCCGGGGCACGTGTGCTGTCGATCGAGTGCTCACGGCAATCCGCCGACGCTCCCGTGGGCGGCGGCCCGATTGTTCGGGTTGGAGACGCTTCCAGCGTCTTCTCCTCGGAGTTGACCAACCGGGTGTCGGACACGGCGAGATCGGCTGAGATTCCCCACCAGCGGAAGCTGATGTCCGGTGGCAGTTGTGAGGCGACTGCCTTTGCTGCCCTCGGCTACGAGGCGACCGGGTTGTGCCTTGCCCTCGACAACTTTCACAACATGGCCGACATCGATGGGGTTCGTTCCGGCAAACGCCAGGCTCGGCTACGCCCCGAGGTGATTTCACTGAAGGACTTCCACGGTCTGGTCGATTTGCTCGAGGCCGTCGCCTTGGGCCTGGATTCGGGTCGGTCGCAACTCCCGCAACGTCTGCGAAGCACATACCGCGAGCAGCGCTATCTCCTGGACTAGTTTCTGCGTCTGGCGTCCGGCGTCTGGCGCGACACGCACCACGCACCACGCACCACGCACCACGCACCACGCATAACCTGTCTCCATGGAATACCGCACTGAGAGAGACTCGATGGGGGAGGTGTCGGTCCCGGTGGGGGCTTATTACGGTGCCTCCACTCAACGGGCTCATGACAACTTCCCCATCTCCAACCTCCGATTCGGACGGGACTTCATTTGGGCTCTCGGTTTGATCAAGGGGGCGGCCGCGGCCGTGGCAGGGAAAAGGAAGGCGATCCCTGTGGAGACGGCGGCCGCCATCGAGAAGGCAGCCACCGAGGTGATGGCCGGGGGTCTCGACGAGCACTTTGTCCTCGACATCTTTCAGACCGGATCGGGCACCTCAACCAACACCAACGCCAATGAGGTGATCGCTAACCGGGCCAACGAGATCCTGGGGGGGGACCGCAAAACCAAAGGCGTTCATCCCAACGATCACGTCAACTATGGGCAGTCGTCCAACGATGTCATCCCCAGCGCGATCCACATCGCCGCCGTCAAGGGGATCCGGACCGACCTGCTCCCAGCCCTCGCAAGGCTCGGGGCAGCCCTGGAAGCCAAGGCCGGGGAGTTCTCCGACGTGGTCAAGTCCGGCCGGACTCATTTGATGGATGCCACTCCGGTCACGCTGGGACAAGAGTTCGCGGGTTATGCGACCCAGGTCCGTAACGGGAGCAAGCGCCTCGAGAAGGTCCTCCCCGAATTGGAGGAGTTGGCGCTCGGCGGGACCGCGGTCGGAACCGGAATCAACGCTCCGGAGGGCTTCGCCTCCGAGGTAATCGCTTTGATGGCCGAGAAATCGGGCTTTCCTTTGGTCGAGGCGCCTGATCATTTCGAGGCCCAGGGCGGTAAGGACGCCGCCGTCATGGCGTCCGGTGCACTCAAGACGGTTGCCGTGTCTCTCTTCAAGATTGCCAACGACATCCGCTGGCTCGGTTCCGGACCGACCGCGGGTCTGGCCGAGCTCCGACTTCCCGACCTCCAGCCCGGCTCTTCGATAATGCCGGGAAAAGTCAACCCGGTCATGTCGGAAATGATGATGCAGGTGGCAGCCCAGGTGGTCGGCAACGATGCAACCGTCACTTGGAGCGCCGCCAACGGAAACTTCGAGCTCAACGTCATGATGCCGGTGCTTTCACACAACTTGTCCGAATCGATATCCATCCTCGCCAACGCTGCCCGGGTGTTCGCCGAACGTTGCGTCGAAGGCCTGGAGGCCAACGAAGAACGAGCTCGGGAACTGGTTGAGCGCAATGTGATCGTGGTGACCGCTCTCAACCCTCATATCGGCTACGACGCCGGGGCCAAGGTTGCCAAGGAGGCCCTCGCCACCGGGAGGAGTGTTCGGGAGATCGTCCTCGAACTGGGTTTGATGACCGCAGCAGACCTCGACCGCGCCCTCGATCTCAAGAAGATGACCGAGGGCGGTGTTCTCTAGTTGCTCTCGTCGATCTCGGTGACGAGTCCACCGTCCCAGCGGACTCTCACTTCCACTCTGACCTCGCCACCCTCGAATTCCACCCGCACTTCGGGCGGTCCCTGGTCGTCGATCTCGTAGCTGAAGCCCGGGGTGGGCGCTACCGATTCCAGCTTGACCTCACCGGGCCGGTAAGACACGATGACGAGGCCCCCTTTCGAGGGAATCGTCGTCTGCTGCCAGGGAGCATCGGACAGAGTGGTTCCCGTGGTTGCAGTGGACGAAGTCGAGGAACCGGAGGTGGGGGTGGTCGATCCGCCGGTTGTACCGGTAGTCCCGGTCCCGCCGGTAGTCCCGGTCGCGGGGGTCGTGCTCGATCCACCCGTCGTGCTGGTAGAGGTCCCGGGCTGTCCTGTCGTCGATGTGCTGGAAGAAGCCGCAGAATCGCCGGTGGCCACGACTGACGTAAGCGGCCGATCCGTGACCTCGGCCCCGGCGGCGTTGACCGCCACATACGCGATGGCCGTGGTCGCCAGCGTGGCGACGATCCAAAGGGTTGCCAGGACCGGTTTCTTCATCGGGTTCATCTTGGCTGGCGATGGCAGCTAACGACCTCAGCGGAACCTCAAGAAAAGCTCAGGAATCGCGCCGTTGGGTTCGTTGTCAGGTGTTCGACCCCGGGAATGGATCCTTCAGCCCCTACGCTTTCGGCCGTGGCGGCGATCATTGTCATCGAGGACGATCCTCACATTCGGCGGCTGGCCGCCGACGCTCTGGCGGATCGAGGTCATCATGTTGAGACCGCGGCGGCGGCCCTGGAGGGATTGAAACTGGTCGTGGCCAACAAGCCCGACCTGGTGATCCTCGATCTCGGGCTGCCCGACCTGGACGGGGCCGAATTGCTCAGAATGCTGCGCGCTGTTTCGAACGTCGCCGTGATTGTCGCCACGGCCCGTGAAGGCGACGAGCACGTGGTAGCCGCCCTCGATGCCGGCGCCGACGACTACCTGGTCAAACCGTATTCGACCGCGCAGCTGGAAGCTCGGGTTCGGGCGGTCTTGAGGCGAGCCGAGGCCACTGCCTCCGACCCGGTCGTGGAGGTGGGAGATCTCAAGATCGATCGGGGCGCCCGTGAAGTCGTGCTCGCCGGCGAGTCGATCGATCTGAGCCCAAAGGAATTCGACCTGCTGGCCCTTCTGGCTGATCGCGCCGGGGAAGTAGTCAGCAAGCGGGACATTCTGGCCGAGGTCTGGCGCCAGCCTTACGGCGGAGGGGATCGGACTGTCGATGTCCATCTCTCTTCGTTGCGCTCGAAGCTCGGTGAGACCGCCGCCCGCCCCCGCTACATCCACACGGTGCACGGGGTGGGAGTCAAGTTGGTCCCGCCCGGCGGGCTCTGAGATGCGCCGCCGGATCGCCTGGCTGGCGCTGGCCATCACATCGTTGATCGTGGTTGCTTTCACAGTCCCCCTGATGATGCTGGTGCGCCGGCAGGCGATCGATCGGGCGCAGATCAACGCCGAGCATCAGGCTGAGACGATCGCCGGGCTAGTGGCACTCTCGGCACCCTCATCGCAAACCCTCTCGGCGGATGACATGGAAGCCGCGATCGGCGACCCGCCGGACGGGGTTCGTCTCGTCATGCCCGATGGGAGCCGATTCGGAGATCCCCCGGTGGAGTTCTCCGCCGTCGAGGCGTCCGCTCGCACCGGCATTCCGGCCGCCGGCTACAACGGTGACGGCCACTGGGAGGTGGGGATTCCCGTGCAGACCAGCCGCGGTGTGATCGCAGTTGTCGCGGCGGCGACGTCGGCCGAGCTCCACCAGGGGGTGGCCACTGCCTGGACTTTGCTGGGCATCCTCGGGTTGGTGGTCGTCGGGGCCGCGGTGGGCCTCGCCATCAGGCTGGGCCGCGAGCTGGTGCGGCCGGTGGGGGAACTGGCGGCAGTCGCGAACCGTTTGGGGGAAGGGGATCTTTCGGCCCGGGCCCGGGGCGATGGACCGCCGGAGTTGGCGGCGGTGGCGGCTGCCCTCAACGGCCTGGCTGAAAGGCTCGGGGATCTCATCAGAGCCGAGAGAGAGTCGCTGGCCGATCTGTCTCACCGTCTCCGCACGCCGCTCACGAGCCTTCGGCTGCAATCCGAAGGACTCAGCGACGAGACCGAACGCGAACTATTGACCAGTGCAGTTGACCGGATGCAGGACGCCGTGGACGGAATGATCGTGGAGGTTCGCCAGGGCAAGACAGGATCGAGCGCGGTCGACTTGTCGGAAGTGGTGTCTAAGCGCCTGGTTTTCTGGCGAGTCCTGGCCGAGGAACAGGAACGCGATGTGATCCAAATGGTTGCGGCCGGTCCGTTGATGGTGCGAGCCGGGAGCGAAGAGTTGGGTTCGGTTCTGGATGCTTTGATCGGCAACGTCATGACCCACACTCCACCCGGGACTGCCTTCGAAGTGCGTCTGAGCGAGGACGACGGGCGAGCGTCACTGATCATTGGCGACGCCGGACCGGGCTTTCGGCCGGGTTCGGACCCGACCAGACGGGGAGTATCGGGGGCGGGGTCGACCGGCCTCGGCCTCGACATCGCCAGAAAGTTGGCAGAGAAAACCGGCGGCTCGATGCGCCTGAGTCGCTCCCCCCTGGGCGGCGCCCAGATCGAACTCGCGCTAAAGCTAGAACAGGCGTGAAAGTCTAGGCGCAGGTCCATCCCCTCTAACTCACGCTGGGACCTTTCCCCAGGGCCTCCGGTCGGGAGGGGACAGAGGCGTGAGAGCCCGGTCGGGCTCTCACGCTGGGACCTAGCTGTCCTTGGTGTCGATTTCGACTTCGAGGACTCCGTTGTTGATCTTGACCTCGAGCTCGGCCTCGGCATCGCCGTTGGTGAGCTCGACTGCAATTTCGTCGGACTTCTGCTCCGAATCTTCGATCGTCCATCCGGCGGCCGGGTTGATCGATCCGAGTGTCATCCCGCCGTTGGCGAAGATGACGGTGACGGTTCCGGCGCCGCCGAGGTTGTACGTGACGCTTCCGGTCGGGAGGGACGCCGAACCGCTCGTCGTGGTGGTATTGGTGGTGTTCGTGGTGCTGGTCGAAGAGCCGGGTCCGCCTGTGGTGCTCGTCGTTGAGGAACCGCCTGACGCCGAGCCTTCCGATTCGATCCTCACCCGGACTACGCCGTCTTCGAGTTCGAAGTTGAACTTGACACGCCGGCTGCCGTTGCGAAAGTCGCCTTCGACTTCACGCCCGGTGGCGACTTCGACCTCGACCACCCACCCAGGGTTGGACTCGGTGGAGACGATGGTCAGCGATCCCCCGCTGCGGCGCAACAGGACCGAGCCCGCATCGGCCACCCGCACCTGGCTCACCTGGCCATCGGCTAGGACCAGATTGCTCGCGTCCTCCACCGTGGCGGTAGTCGAGGTGGGAGTGGAGGTCGGCGAAGTGGAACCGGTCGGGGACGTCGGACTCGTGCCGGCATCGTCGGAAACGGTGAGGGTTTGGCTCTCGGCGAGGGAGCCGTCGACGGTTGAGTCGTCGATCTCCTGGGCCGCGAATGCGATTCCGGTGATGAGGAGACCAACTGTCACGGCTCCGGCGACGATTGCCATCCTGTTTTTCATTTTGCAGACTCCTTGGTCGGGTGAGGAGCCAGCATCTCGGAAACCGGATTAGGGAGGTCTCTCCGGAACCTCAGGAAACCCTCAAGACGCTCCCCTGTTTTCGCGCATCAAACGCAGGCCATAGCCTGCGTTTGATGCGCGAAAACAGGGAGGAAAGCTACGAAACGGCCTGGACCAGGGTGGTCCAGGGGAGCGAGGCGCACTTGATCCTGACCGGGTAACGGCGAACCCCCTGAAGGGCATCAAGCTCGCCCATGACCGAACCCGGTTCGGCCGGCGGTTGCTCTGCAGAGTCTCTTTCTTCGGTCAGCATCGCTTGGAAACGGGCCGCGAGTTCGACGACCTCCTGCCGGCTCAGGCCCTTTATTGCCTCCCCCATCATCGAACCGGAAGACTGACTGATCGAGCAGCCATGTCCACGGACGGAGACCTGGCTGACAGCGCCGTCGTCGAACTGCAGCTCGACTTTCACCTCGTCGCCGCAGAGCGGATTCACGCCTTCGGCTTCGGCTTCCGGTTCGGCAAGAGGAACACGGTTGCGGGGGTTGCGGTAGTGATCGAGGATCACCTCGCGATACAGCTCTTCCAATGCCATCTCAGATACCAAACAAGCGAGCGGCGGTTTCTAGTCCCTCAACCAACGCATCGACGTCCTCTTTGGTGGAGTAGACCGAAAATGAGGCACGGGCGGTGGCCGGCACACCCAGAACTCTCATCAGAGGTTTGGCACAATGATGGCCCGCTCGCACCGACACCCCTTGCTGATCGAGGATCGTTGCGAGGTCGTGAGCATGCACATCACCGAGGGTGAAGCTGATGGCGCCACCCCGGCCTGCCACGGTGGGAGGACCTTGAACCGAGACCAGGGGATTCTGACCGAGACGATCCAGTGCATAGGCGGTGAGCTCGGTGTCGTGGGCAGCCACCCGCTCCATGCCGATCTTCCCGAGATACTCGACGGCGGCGTCGAATCCCACAGCCTCGATGATGGGCGGTGTTCCCGCCTCGAAGCGATGCGGGACGGCCGCCCAGGTCGAGGAGTCAAGCTGGACATCGGCGATCATTTCCCCGCCGCCTTCGAAGGGTTCCATCTCCTCGAGCCGGTCGGGCCTGCCCCACAGGACTCCGATCCCGGTCGGCCCCAGCATCTTGTGGGAGGAGAAGGCGAGAAAGTCGGCGCCGAGGGATTCAACATCCACCGCCCGGTGGGGGACCAACTGCGCTCCGTCTACGACGACCAGGGCCCCGGCGTGGTGGGCTGCTGCCGCCATCTCGGTGAGAGGAGGGATGGTGCCGAGAACGTTCGACATGCCGGTGAGGGCGACGACTTTCGGCTTCGATTCCAGGAGCTTTGCGTAGGCGTCGAGATCGAGGGTGAACCCGGTGGTGAGTGGAACGAAATCGAGCACCGCACCCGTCCGCTTGGCCACCATCTGCCAGGGGATGAGGTTGGCGTGATGCTCCATATGAGTCAGCAGGATGCGGTCACCCTCTCGCAGGTGAGTGCCTCCCCAACCCGAGGCCACCATGTTGAGGCCGGTGGTCGTTCCCCGCGTCAGCACTACCTGTTCGGGGCGAGTGTTGAGAAATCCGCCGAGTCGAATCCGGGCGGCTTCGTATCGTTCGGTCGATTCCATCGACAACCGGTAGGCGCCCCGGTGAACGTTGGCGTAAAGCGTGCCGCTGAACTCGGCCATCGCATCGATGACCGCTTGCGGTTTCAGAGACGAAGCAGCCGAGTCGAGGAAGTGGCCGGCGCCAGCTGCAAACGCCGGAAAATCGGGCCGGTATTGGTTGGCAAGCGGTCCGGTGCGGGTCCGATCATGATCCTGCAGCACTCACACCCCCAGCTGCTGACGGATCCCTTCGTAGCCATCGGTTTCGAGCCGGGCGGCGACCTCGGGACCTCCTGACTCGACGAGACGGCCGTCAAGAAGGATGTGGACGAAGTGGGGAGTTATGTAGTCGAGGAGGCGCTGATAATGAGTGATGATCAGAAACCCGCGCTCGGGGCCGGTGAGCCGATTCACCCCTTCGGCGACGGTCTTGAGGGCGTCGATGTCGAGGCCCGAGTCGGTCTCGTCCATGACGGCCAGCTCCGGTTGCAAGACGGCCATTTGAAGCACCTCATTCCGTTTCCGTTCGCCGCCGGAGAAGCCCTCGTTCAGGTAGCGATCGGCGAAGCCGGATGACATTCCCAGCGACTTCATCGCGTCCATCACCTTGAGCCGGAGCTCGAGGACAGTCAGGTCGACGCCGGTCCGGTTGGAGAGCGCCTGCCGGAGGAACTGGACGACGGAGACCCCGGGGATCGCTTCCGGGTTCTGGAATGCCAGAAAGAGCCCGCGACGCCCTCGCTCGTCCGGCCGCATCGCCAGGAGGTCTTCACCGTTGAACAAGACCCGTCCACCCGTGACCCGGTATTGGGGGTGTCCGGCCAGGACGTTGGCGAGAGTGCTCTTGCCCGACCCGTTCGGTCCCATGATGGCGTGAATCTCACCGTGATTGATCGTCAGGTCGATCCCACGGAGAATCTCGAGGTTTTCGGCGTTGGCCGTGAGCCCCTCGATCTGAAGAAGTGGGTCGGTCACGGACTCAATGGTAATTTCCACCATGCCCATAGGAGAAATGCTGGGTCCGGCGATCCGCGATCGGCGATCCGCTATCCGCCAGAAACGGAGGTCGGGGAGCGCCCCTATTTGCTCAATTGTCCCCAGATGGGGTTGGCGGAGCGGTCCAGGTCTTCGAGGGAGATCGGGAACACCGTCGTCGGTGTGCCTCCGGCAGCCCAGACGGGCTCGGAGCGCCGGAGCGCTTCGTCGGCGAAAACTCGCAGGCGCCGGGCGTGGCCGAAGGGAGGGGTGCCACCGGCCACGAACCCGGTTGCGTCCCGCACTTCGTCGAGGGTCGCTCGCCGGGCAGGCGCGGCTCCGGCGGCTTGTTCCAACTTCGTGAGATCCAACATCAAGTCACCGGGAACCAGGGCTACCACCGGTTCCTGCCCGACTACGAACACCAGTGACTTGACGATGGCTGCAACCGGACAGCCGATGGCGGCGGCGGCGTCGGCGGCTGTTTTGGTCCCTTCGGGAAACTGATGAATGTCGAGTTCGAGACCGATCGTCCGGGCGGCTTCGAGCACACGCCGGGAGGCGGAGGGCAACTCCGCGGTCACAGCTTTAGTCCAGCGGCCAGTCCCACTTGCTCTTCGACCCCCGCCCGATCCGGGAGGTCGACCCATTGGAAGTAGTACTTGGCCACTCCGACCGCGGCCAGGGCCGACAGTCCCTCCGAGACCCGTTCAGGGGTCCCGTAGGGAATGCGGGCCTCTTTCCACCGCGTCTCGATCTCGCTGACACTGACATTGCGAAAAGCGGCGGCCTTTTGCAGCAACTCGGACAAGCGTGCGTGGTTGGGAGCCAGCATGGCCGGGCCCATTACCGAGACGGTGACGTCATCGGGACTCCGTCCGGCGGCGCTGGCGGCTGCTCTCATCAGCTCGATCTTGGGGGCCAGCAGCTCCGGAGCGGTGGCGGCGTGGTTGTACTCATCGGCGAACCGGCCCGCCAGAGTTGGAGTCCTCTTCGGGCCGGAACCTCCCACCACCAGATTGATTCCACCCGGGCGGGGCCGCGCATCGGCGTCGAACCTGTAGGC
>DATEEG010000411.1:0-8193 GCA_035281305.1 Acidimicrobiia bacterium
CAGGTGTCCGGTGGCGTCGTCACCGACCTTTCGCACCTGCTCTCCGAGTTGCTCGACAACGCCACCCAGTTCTCACCACCCGCTGACCGAGTCCGGGTAACCGGGCTCTTCGACTCGGAGGGATATCTCCTTACCATCTCCGACCACGGGGTCGGCATGACCGATGTCCGGCTTGGTGAGATCAACCAGCTTCTGGCCAAACCGCCGGTCCTGGGCCTTGCTCTCGACCCCACCCTGGGCCTCTATGTCGTGGCCCGCCTGGCGGCCCGCCACGGCATCGAGATCCGGCTCGTGCGGGGGGTACCGGGCATCACGGTTCGCGTGACGATCCCCCGGAACAAGCTTGAAGTTTCCACCGAGCAGCCTCAGGTCGATGGACCGGTCAAAGACGACTACGCCACCGTCCCCGGCGAATCCCGACATGTCACGATGGGCCGCGAAAATGGCGGGGTAGTCACCGCCGAGCGCCGACGAGTTCATCAGCGAACCCCATCTACCCACGATCGGGACGCCACCAATGAGCGCCCGCTGTCGGCTCCGCCCGTAAGGGCCGTAGTGACCGGTTATACGGGCAACGACGTCGAGAGTGCCCCTGCCACCCCGCTGCCGGTCCAATTAGCGAGCAATCGACTCAGCCTGGCCGAGCCTCCCCCGGCTCCGCGCCAGGCGACGGCACCACTGCCGCCGCGTCCCGCACCGGTCGCCGAGCCCCGCCCCCAAACCAGCGCCGGTCTGCCGACCCGGATCCCGGGCACGTCCTTCAACGAGTCCCCGGTCCATTCCCCCTCTTCGGTCCGCTCGGAAATGAGCCCCGATGGCATCAAGGGTGCCTTGAGCGCGTTTCAGAGCGCCCGCGCCATCGGCGATCCCGACGGGTCAGAGCCCGGCCGGTCGAACCCCGACGGCAAGCACACCGATCCCTCCACGAGGGGAACGCCTGAGGACGGGACCTCATGAGCGCCGGGGCCGCCAATCTCAACTGGCTCATCACCCGATTCGTGCTGGCAGTCCCCGCGGTCCGGAGGGCTGTGGTCGTTTCCTCCGATGGTCTCGCTCTGGCGGTCTCGGAAGAAGTCGACCGGGAGTCGGCCGATCGCCTGGCCGCAGTCGCGTCGGGGATGATCGGGCTCGCTTATGGATCAGCCGGCCGTTTCGGGGCCGGCTCCGTCAGCAACGTGATCATCGAGATGACCAACGGATGGCTCTTCGTGACCGGGATCCGGGACGGATCCCTGCTCTGCGTCCTTACCGAGAGAGCGGTCGACATCGGGACCGTCGCCTATCAGATGGCTCTTTTCTCCGAACGGGCGGGCGAGGTCCTCACTCCCGAGGTACGCGAGGAGCTCAAAGCGGAGCTGGTCAGCACGGAGTGACGATGAACGACAGGACCGTGACCGGCGCCGATTCCGAAGGGCGGTTGATCCGCCCTTACACCATGACCGGTGGACGCACCGGGGCCGATCAACCGTACATCGCTCTGGAAGCCCTGGTCTGTGCCACTCCGACCGGTTTTCGGAACAAACACCAGTTTCGGTGGGAAGCCGCCCGGATAATCGACCTTTCCAGCACCGAGACGGCGATCGTCGAAATTGCGGCTCGCCTCGACGTCCCCATCGGAGTCGTCCGGGTAGTCGTCGCCGACCTCGCCCATCGGGGAGCGGTGCAGATCAGCGAGCCGCCCGGCGACGTTCCCGCCAGCCTCGAGGGATACACCTACACCACTCTCCTCCAAAAGGTGCTCGATGGAATCAAGAGCCTCTAGGCCGCGGCTCACGCCCGTCAAGATCGTCGTGGCCGGTGGCTTCGGCGTGGGCAAGACCACGTTCGTGGGTTCGATCTCCGAAATCGAGCCGCTTCGGAGCGAAGCGATCATGACGCAGGCCAGCGTCGGAGTCGACGACCTGATGACCAACACCGGCAAGACCACCACCACCGTCGCGATGGACTTCGGGCGGATCAGCCTCAAGAACCACCTGGTCCTCTACCTCTTCGGCACTCCCGGCCAGGATCGCTTCCACTTCATGTGGAATGAGCTGGCCAAGGGAGCGATCGGGGCGGTGGTGCTCGTCGACACCCGCCGGCTCGATTCGTGCTTCGCGGCGGTCGACTTCTTCGAGAAGCGAGAAACACCCTTCCTCGTCGCTGTGAATACTTTCCACGGCGAGCGCCAGCACAGCGTTGCCGAAGTCAGGGAGGCTCTCGCGGTCTCCCCCGGTGTTCCGATGGTGTACTGCGACGCGCGGCGCCGCCTCGATGTACAGGCGGTTCTCGTGCAACTGGTCGAGCACGCCCTGGCGCGCGCCTTCGAAGAGGCGGCGGCACCGTGACCCAGGGAGGTCAGACCGCGGACCTCAGAGGGCGCCCAGCCGTTCGTCATCTGGCGCTGTCCACCTCGGACGCCGAAGTTCTCCGCCTCACGCAGGAACTTGATTCCGTGCGCGCCAGACTCGAGGCAGCCGAGTTCGCACTTGCCCACCTCGGCCCGAGCGATCAACCGTTAGGAGCCAGGTTGCAGGCTCTGGTGGATGAAGCGGTAGCCGCCGCCCAGGCCATAAGGGACGACGGGCGCAAGCAGATCGAGACCCTGGTCGCCGAAGCCGAACAACTGCGGGCCTTCGCCCGGCAAGGGGCCGAGTCGAGCGCCAAACAGGCCCGCGAGGAGGTCATGAAGAAGGCCGGTGAGATGATCGAGAATGCCAACCGCCTCCGCCTCGCCGCCGAAGAAACCGCGGCCCGGGTCGTTCGGGCGGCTCAGGCGAAGTATGAGGAGGCCCAGGTGCGGGCCACCGACCTCCTTCGGTCGACCGAACTGGCCCATGCGGAGACGATGCGCCGACGGGGTGAGATCGAGCAGCAGGTGGTGGCCGCCCGCGCCCAGGCGCAGGCCTTCCTGAGGTCCTCCCGGCTGGAAGCCGAGGCCCGGGCCCGCGACCTGACCGACCTCGCTCGCCAGCAACTGGCCGAAGCCCAGCGTCAGGCCGAAACGATCGTTCGCAACGCCGAGCAGGAGGCCCGCCTCCGGCTCGGGGGTATCACGGCTCCTGCCGGAGGGTCCCAGGTCCGCCGGGAGGAGACCGAGGCCTCCGGGCTTGGGCTCCCATCCACCGAAGAAGCCCCGGTCAATCGCGTCGACCGCGGCCGCAAGTTCGGCCGTCCGCAGACCTAGCCCACCCCTGTTCTAGCGTTTGTGCGCGATTGGGCCGGGGTACAGACAGGCAATGAATCCTCCATTTGTCGTGGTCGACGACGTCAGTCCGATCATGGCTACCGCCATACACGCCGGCCACAGCCTCCGTCCTGAGATCGCCGAGCGCATCGCCCTCCCGGAAGAGGTCCGATTCCGCGAAGAGGATCCCTACACGGACCTACTCACCGAAGTAGTTCCCTTCCGCGTCGTGGTCGACCGCTCCCGTTTCGAGATCGACCTCAACCGGCCGCGCGGCGAGGCGATCTATGCCGGCCCGGATCAGGCCTGGGGACTCGAGGTTTGGACCGAACCGCTCGAACCGCAGGCCGTTGCGACGTCCCTCGACATCTACGACTGGTTCTATCAGGAGATCGGCCAGCGACTCGACGCCCTGGCGGCGTTGACCCCCTTCGTAGTCCTCGATATTCACTCCTACAACCACCGCCGTGACGGGGCCGACAGCCCGCCGGCCGACCCCATCGCCAATCCCGACGTCAATATTGGAACCGGATCCCTCGATCGTTCCCATTGGGCTTCGCTGGTCGATCGATTCACCGACGACCTCGGGCGGGTCCTGCCGTCGACGGCCACCGTGGCCGAAAACGTGCGGTTCAAAGGCGGATACTTCTCCCAATGGATCGACGAGCGTTATGCCGGCCGGGGGTGCGCGCTGGCGCTGGAGTTCAAGAAAGTCTTCATGGACGAATGGAGCGGGGAGGTCAACCTCGACCACGTAGGACGATTGCGTGAAGCCCTCATGGCCACTGTGCCGGGGTTGCTATCCGAGATCAACGGTCGACGATGACGTCGCTGGTCGCTACCGACCTCGCCGTCGACCGCGAACTGGCTTCGATCAGCGAGAGCTTCCGCTTTCTGGTCGACGTCACTCCGGTCAATGTCGATCAAGCGCGCAAACTGTTCCTGGCATCGTCCGATTCCGATCCCGTCTTCCAATACCGGGACGTGGAGGACTTTCCAGAGGTGATCCGAGCCCGGTTGGACGCTATCGACATCGAGTCCGTGGTCGACCCGACCCTGGCCAGGATGTTTTCCGCCAAGAGCCGCGAACTCCACTTGCAGTTGGACATGTTGTCCGCCCGCGGGACCGCAGAGTTCCTCGATTTGAGCGTGGACCTGTACGGCGCCGTCAGCCCCGCTTTGGAATATCAGGCGGAAGAGATCCTTCGAGAGGTCCCGAAGGCGCCCCGGTCCAGGAGACGCTGCCTCGATGCCGACGGCATAGCCGCCCTCGCCACCCGGGAGATCGCCCGCTACCGGGAGCAGTACCCCGAACTTGCTGCCCCGATTGAAATCCGCGACGACATCAGCGGCGTCATGGTGGCCAACGGATCCTTGCTCATCTCGTCAACAGCAACTGTGTCCGGATCCCGCGCGGAGGGTCTCTTGGCCCACGAAGTAGGGACGCACATTCTCACCTACGTCAACGGATCTCTCCAGGATCTGAAGCTCATGGGCTCCGGTCTGGCGGGATACGAGGAGACGCAGGAAGGTCTTGCCCTGTTGGCCGAAGCGGCAGTCGGGGGTCTGACCGCGGCACGTCTGCGCCAGATGGCCGCCCGGGTGATCGCGGTAGCCCTGCTCGTGCGGGGATGTTCCTTCGGGCAGGCCCATCGCCAACTGACGGAGCGTTACGGCTACTCCAAGGGTGGCGCCTTCACGATCGTCATGCGGGTATGGCGATCGGGCGGCCTCACCAAAGATGCCATCTACCTGCGCGGCCTCCAGGACCTCGTCGAGTATCTCGCCGCCGGCAACGAAATCGAGGACCTATGGCAGGGCAAGATGTCGCTGGTCGACCTCCCGCTTACCTCCATGCTCACCGACCAGGGGATCCTCAGAGCGCCGGTCATCTTCCCGAGTTTCCTCAGCGACAGGACAGCTCGAGAAAGGCTCAAAAAGGTCGCAAGCAATGCTGGACTTCATCATCTGATCGGAGCGGACACATGAGACTTGGATTCGTCGTCAATCGGGTTGCAACCGAGCAACCCGGCTACACAACCACCAGGCTGGCGATGACCGCGACGCGCATGGGACACGAAGTGTGGCTGATGGGCGTGGACGACTTCGCCCACGACCCGGATGGCAGCGTCACGGCTTCGGCGCGTACCGCCCCGGCCAAGGCCTATCGCTCGCTCAACACGTACCTCGAGAAGATCCAGGCCGACGATGCGGTCGATCGCCTCGTCGTCGACGAACTCGACGTGCTGATGATGCGCAACGATCCGGCCGAGGACGCCGCCGACCGACCCTGGGCCGTCACCTCCGGGGTGCTGTTCGGTCAGTTGGCGATGAGCCGGGGGGTTCTGGTCGTGAACGATCCCACCGCCCTGGCCGACGCCGTCAACAAGACGTATTTCCAACATTTCCCCGAAGAAGTCCGGCCCCGCACCATGATCTCGCGCAACCCCAAGGCGATCACCGATTTCGTCGAGGAACTAAAGGGATCGGCGGTCCTGAAACCTCTACAGGGCTCCGGGGGGGCGGGAGTATTCCTCGTGTCGGCCAAAGAGTCACCCAACCTCAACCAGATGATCGAGGCCCTGTCCCGCGATGGCTACATCGTGGTCCAGGAGTATCTGGCGGCAGCCAAGGAAGGGGACACCCGTCTCTTCGTGATGAACGGGCGCCCTCTCGAACGGGATGGCCAGTACGCCGCTTTCAAGAGGATCAACGAGTCAGCCGACATGCGATCGAACATGCACGCCGGGGGAGAGGCTCACCCCGCCAAGGTCACGGATGAAATGTTGCATCTGGTCGACCTGGTCCGGCCCAAGCTGATCGAGGACGGCATGTTCCTGGTCGGTCTCGACATAGTCGGCGACAAGCTGATGGAGGTCAACGTCTTTTCGCCGGGTGGGCTGGGAAGCAGCCAGCATCTCTACGACGTCGACTTCACCCAACCCGTCATCGAGGCGCTGGAACGCAAAGTCGAACTCCGCCGCAGCTACAGCAACCTCGACAACGCCCGGTTGGCGACGCTTTAGACGCCCAACCGTTGCGAGGGCCGGCTCAGGGCTTGTTGCCGTTCCCGTTCCCGCGGTTGCCGTTCCCGCGGTTGCCGTTGTTGCCGTTGCCGTTGTTGCCGTTGCCGTTGTTGCCGTCGGCGGATTCGTCGGACTTGGGCCCACCCCCACACGTCACCTCGTGGGCATTGAGGTCGACTTCTCCGGTGGTCACGACGACCGTCTCATCGATGACGGTGGGGCCTTGCTGTTGGTCACCCTTGCCGTACTCCGATTGCGCCAGGACCCGAACCAGGCAGCCAACTCCACCTTTGACGCCGGCCTCATTCAACTGCTCCTTGATGGCGTGAACGAAGCTGGACACCACCTGTCCATGATTGACCTGGCCTGCCGGACCGATGACGTCGACGACGGTGAGATCGCACACACCGTTGGTCTGACCATAAGGGGTGGCGACGCCGGCCAACTTGAGCGAGGCCGCCAGGGAGTCCTTGGCGAGGGAGGTCACTAGCCCGGCAGCATCGGTGATATAGGTGTAACCGGTCCCCTCGACCGTGCAGTCGTAGCCGTTCTCGTCGATTTCGGACACACCGAAAACCAGCACCTTGTTGTCTGGATCGAATCCTTCGACCAAGAGGGTGTCGGTCGAAGCCGCCAGGGCGACGCCACCCACCAGTGTCGAAAGGCCTACCAAGAGTCCAACCAAGCCGGTTTTCAGTCGCATTGTTATTCCTGTCCTTGTCGAGAGGCTTCGTAAGGAAGGTCTATCACCCTGGGTGGTTGTTACACACAGAGAGTGAGGATTACCACCCAAAGTGGCCATCCTCAGGAAATTCGGAGCCGAGGCGACTCCGGTCGGCCAGAATTACAGCTATGTCCTCTTCGCTTGTGGTCGACGCCCGCGGCCTCGGCAAGGTCTTCAAGGGCCAGGCGGCGGTAGATCATCTCGACCTGGCGGTTCCGGCCGGGGCCCGCCTGGGCTTGCTGGGTCCCAACGGGGCCGGCAAGACGACGACTCTGCTGATGCTGCTCGGCGTGATCGCCCCCGATTCGGGGGAGATCGACGTCGTCGGATTTCGCCTTCCCCATGGTCGCTCGAAAGCGATGGAGCACGTCGGCTTCGTTGCCGGCTATCTCCCGCTACCCGAGAATCTGACAGTGCGCGAGGCGCTGTCCCTTTTCGCCGGGTTCGCGGGTTTGCGCAAGCCGGCCGCGATCGTCGAAGAGGCAATCGAGACCTTCGGCCTCACCGAACTTGCCGATAAGCGCAACCAGGAACTCTCTTCCGGGCAACGAACCCTGGTTTCGATCACAAAGGCAATCCTGCACAGACCGCGGCTACTGGTACTGGACGAACCGACCGCCAGCCTCGACCCGGACATGGCGGCTCGGGTGCGGGAGACGCTGCTGGCGATTCATCGACGCGACCACACCGCTTTGCTCGTCACCTCTCACAACATGCGCGAGGTGGAAACCCTTTGTGAGCGAGTGATCCTGATGTCGCGCGGGAAGATCGTGGCCGACGGCACCCCGGCCGCCATCGCCACGCAATTCGCGGTTGACGACCTCGAAGGCGCCTTCCTGGCCGTGGCCGCCGAACTTCGGGGAGATGGGGCCAAGTGAATCTCATACGGGTCGGAGCCGTGATTCGGCGTCACTGGTTGATCCTGTGGCGATCTCCCCATCGCTGGTTCGAGATCGCTTTCTGGCCGGTGATGGACGTCATCCTCTGGGGTTCCCTGGGCTACTTCATCGCCCAGGAGAATGAAGCCAGCCGCGCCAGCATCCCTTACCTGCTGGCCGGCCTGATGCTGTTCTGGACGCTGACCCAGGTTCAGATGACCGGTTCCACCACCTTCATGGAAGAAACGTGGACCCGGAACTTGCTGAACGTGCTCACCACTCCTGTCAAACCATTGGAGTACCTGGCCGGCACTTCGGTATTCGGATTGGCGAAGCTCTTCCTGACCCTCCTCACCCTCACGATCACAACGATCATCCTCTACGGATTCGACTTGAGAG
>DATEEG010000412.1:0-3440 GCA_035281305.1 Acidimicrobiia bacterium
GACCGAAACCGCGGGTCCCGCCGCATGTAGCGGAGTTCCTTGCCCGCGGTGACGTAGACCGGGCCGCTCCGTCCCTGGAAGATCCGCGGCACCAGCGACATCCCCTCGCCGACTGTGCGGGCCTTCGCAGCGGCAGCAGTCCGGGTCGACAGGCGCCCCAGCACCAGTTGCCAGAGCCACACGGCGACTCCGGTTGCCGCCAGCACATAAACCACTCGAACAACACCGGTTCCCGGGTCTCCGTCCGCTCCGAAATCCGACATAGCTGCCCCCATGGCCCCGGCCGGCGTCCAGCCCAGCACCGTCCCCAGGCTGCCGATCGGCAGAGTCTCCCCGGCGAAGTCGTCGGCACCAGGCCGATAGAGGTTGCCAAATATCACCGTGACCCCGATCGCCAACGACGCCGCCACCACGGCCAGGTCCCGGCCCCGGCGACTGCGAAGCAGATCGGTCAAGAGGCTCGTGACCAGACGGGACGAAGCCAGGCACCACACCACGAAAACCAGAGCAGCGATGACAATCGGCACGACGCTGGCGAGACCGGTGAACGACCAGACCGCCGCACCGACGGCCACCAAAACCGTGATGACCGTACCGGGGCCGATGGTAGCCGACGCCAACAACCCGGCCGCGAGCCGACCCCGGGTCAACGGAAGCAACTCGAGACGACGGGGATCGACGGTCTCGTCGAGGGCTGCCGCCACCACGGGTATGACCAGCCATCCCAGGGCCACTACCGACAGCGCCAGCGCCAGACCGTCGCCACCCCAGAGATGGCCGGCGCCGTACGTGACCAGGCCGAGCAGGAACCCCAAAAAAGCTGCTCCGAGCCAGATCAGGGTGAATCCGATGACTCCCCACGTCCCCGACCGCTTCAGCCGGTTGCGAGTGAGGCGAAGCTTCAATCGGAAGAAGTGCCCAACCATCCGAGATCCACCCCTTGAGTGCCGCCCCCACCGACCAGTTCGACAAAGACGTCCTGAAGGCGACGGCCACCGGTGATCTCCGCGGTCGGGCCCTCGATGAGGATGCTTCCGTCGTCGATGATCATTATGCGATCGCATAGACGCTCGACCACGTCCATGGTGTGGTCGGAGAAGACGACCGTTCCCCCGGCTTTGGTGAAACCGCTCAGGATCGTTTCGAGGACCTGTCGGGCGACCGGATCGATTCCGGCGAACGGCTCATCGAGGAAGACGACCCGGGGGCTGTGCAGCAACGCGCAGGCGATCGCCACCTTCTTGGTCATCCCGAGGCTGTAATCGGCAATAAGCGTTTCGGCGGCGTCCTCGAGGTCGAGCAGCTTGAGGAGGTTGTCGGCCCTTTCGGAGACGACGGCCGGGGACATCCCCCGCAATAGCCCGTTGAAGACGATCAATTCCCGGCCCCCGAGACGGGTGAACATGGATGGGTTGTCCGGAACCATGCCCAACCGGGTCTTCGCTCCCACCGGATCCGACCAGACATCGTGGCCCGCCACCTCCACCGTCCCTGAGTCGGGGCGGAGAAGACCGCACGTCATTCTCAGAAGTGTGGTTTTGCCAGCCCCGTTGGGGCCGCAGATCCCGAAGAACGAACCGGCCGGGATGTCGAGGCTGACCTCGTTCACCGCCGTTTTCGCACCGTATCGCTTGGTCAGATTTCGATAGGAGACCGCCGGTCGACTCATCGGTCAGGACGTGCCAGGGGCTGAAGCCTTGAATGCTGGGAGTCCGGTTATGGCCTGGCCCAGGATCAGAGTGTGGATCTCATTGGTGCCCTCATAAGTCAGCACCGTCTCGAGATTCGTCATGTGCCTTATGACCGGATACTCGAGGGTGATCCCGTTGGCACCTAGGACCGACCTGGCGGTGCGAGCTACGTCCAGGGCGTTGCGAACGTTGTCGAACTTCCCGAAGCTCACCAGCTCGGGAGTGATCCGTCCCTGATCCTTCATTCGGCCGAGATGGAGTGCGACCAGCGTCCCGCGGTTGACCGTCACCATCATCTCGACGAGTTTTTGCTGGGTCAGCTGAAACGATGCGATCGGAACTCCGAACTGGATCCGGCTCTTCGAGTAGTCGAGAGCAGCCTCGTAACAGGCCCGCGCCGCCCCCATCACCCCGAAGAGAATCCCGAAGCGGGCCTCGCTGAGACAGGACAAAGGCCCCCTCATGGAGGTGACCCCGGGCAGTACGAAGTCAGCGGGCACCCGCACGTTGTCGAGCACCAGTTCCGAGGTGATGGAAGCCCGCAAAGACGCTTTGCGATGTATCAGGTTGGCGGTGAAGCCCGGCGTATCGGTCGGGATGATGAACCCTCTGATCCCCTCGTCGGTGCGGGCCCAGATGATGGCGACGTCAGCCACGTTGCCGTTGGTGATCCACATCTTGGTTCCGTTGATGACCCAGTCAGAACCGTCTCGACGGGCGCTGGTCCTCATCGAGGAGGGGTCTGACCCGGAGTCGGGCTCGGTGAGGCCGAAGCAGCCGATGATGTCCCCTGCGGCCATTCCCGGCAGCCAGGTCTGTTTCTGTTCTTCCGATCCGAACTCCCAGATCGGAAACATTGCCAGCGACCCCTGGACCGACACGAACGAGCGCGTCCCCGAGTCGCCCGCCTCCAATTCGATGCAGGCCAACCCGTAAGCCGTCGCGCTGGTCCCGGCACAGCCGTATCCGTCGAGATGCATTCCAAGAAGCCCGAGGGCTCCCATCTCCTTGGCCAGTTCTTTCGGAAACGTGCCTTCCTCCCACCAGGCACCCACTTCCGGCAGGATCTTTTCCTCGGTGAACCGGCGAACGGTGTTGCGCAGCAACTTCTCCTCGTCACTGAGGAGAAAGTCGATGTCGAGGAAGTCGCGGGGATCGGGGGACGGCATCCGGGAAGGCTACCCCCGAAAGTCACCGATGGATTTCCTGATCCGCGATCCGCTATCCGCTATCCGCTATCCGCGATCAGCGATCCGCGGAACCCGTCGAACGTCGGCCTGCCTTCCGGTGAAGGACGTCCGCGGGGATGGTGAAGCTGTCCTAGTGGTCTGCAACGGGTTCGGCGGATCGCGGATCGCGGATAGCGGATAGCGGGCAATTAAGCAGCCCTCCGGGCTGCTTAATTGCTGTACGTCACTGCGAAGATGGGGGCCCATCGGGACATCAAGGCTCCGTATTGCTCGCCCGCCTGGTCCCAGTCGCCTGCCTCCAGGGCCTCGATCGACAGCCATACTTCGGCCGCCGAATCGTCGAGGACGAGATCGGACTCGGCGAACAAGTCGGCGATTCCCCCGTAATCCAATTCGATCATTGCGTCGGAGGGAAAATCGGCCAGCCAGACACCGAGGGCCGCCAACTCCGTGACGATCGCATCGGGCATCTCGGCTTCGTTCAATATCTCCACGGCTCGGTCGATCCGGGCAGTCGCCTCACCGAGGGTGGTCCGGTACCGAAGCTCCGTTCGCGGCC
>DATEEG010000413.1:0-2495 GCA_035281305.1 Acidimicrobiia bacterium
GAAGTGCGAGAGGTGGCATTCGCCGATCTCGTGGCGTCGGTGGTGCGTCAAGCCGATTCGGCTGCGGCCCGCACCGCCGCTGTTTGGGTAGACGAGCCCTACGGGGCGGAGGCGCTTTCCGAGAACGGCGGCCTATGGGAGGCATCGCCCGACCTGGCAGCAAAGCTGGATGCCCGCCTGGCCGAATGGATGGACGAGATCGGCGACGAGATTCGAACGATCGGTGCTCAGCGCAAGGGCCGAGCGCAGGTTGCCAGCATCGGCCTCAACGTTCTCGGCACCAGTGCCATCCTGGCGGTCTTCGTCCACACCGGCGGCCTCACCGGAGCCGAGTTGGGAATCGGGGCCGCCACGGCCGTTCTCAACCAGAAGTTGTTAGAGGCGATCTTCGGCGAGGGCAACGTTGCTGCGTTCGTCAACCGGGCGCGGGCCCGGCTCGATCGGATCCTCGATGCGGTGTTCGAGGAAGACAAGGAACGGTTCGTCGAGTCCCTGGGACCATGGTCGGAAAGGACTGACCTCGCTACCGAACTCCGGCGAGCCGCTCAGGCAGCCACCCAGGCAGGGTCGACATGACTCCGTTTGAAAGTCTGCAGGAGGCCGCGGCCGCGGCCGCCGATCTCGGCCTGGCCGACCATGCTCGCTCCGCCGAGAAGTTGATCGAACAGATCGACCGCCGGCTCGGGTTCCCCGGCGGCACTTACGTTCTGGCGCTGGCAGGGGGAACCGGTGTCGGCAAATCCTCGGTGCTCAATGCTCTCGCGGGTGAGGCGGTCAGCCCGGTCCGGTCGGTCCGGCCGACCACCGAGCAGCCTCTTGCCTGGGTGGCGGATGAGAGCCGGCCGGAGTTGCAGCCACTTTTCGACTGGCTCGAGATCAGGAACGTTGTTGGCCATGATCGGGACGATCTGTCCGGGGTTGCGATCATCGACTTGCCCGACGTTGACAGTTATCGAGTCGAGCATCGTGCCACCGTTGACGCTCTGCTACCCCGAATCGACGCCGTGGCCTGGGTGGTCGACCCGGAGAAGTATGACGATGAACGGCTTCACGAGTATCTGCGGCGATTGGCGCCGCACTCTGAGAGGATGCGGTTCATCTTCAACAAGTCAGACCGCCTCGACTCCAATCAACAGCAGATGTTGGCAGACGATCTCAGGCGGCGGCTGGCTACAGCCGGAATTGATGCGGCGTCGATTGTCATGGTGTCTGCCGTTGACGGCACCGGTGTCGAGGCCCTCAGATCCGAGCTGACCCGGGCGGCCGATGGCAAGGCGATCGTGGCCGGCAAACTCGCCACTGATGCCGCCACCGAAGTCGAGGTCATAGCTCGCGCCGCCGGTTTGAGGCCAGGGTCCCCGCATGTCCCACTGTTGCCCACCAAAGACCGGGAGGAGGCCACCGCCAAAGCAGTCGAGGGTGCATTGGGCTTGGTCGATTCGGCGGGGGTCTCGAGCCAGATGCAGGAGGCGGTCCTCCACCGCGCTCGCCGCCAGGGCGGCTCACTGCTCGCAAGGATCCTTTCGCTGCTCTCGCTGATCACGGGCAGGAAGAAGCGGAAAGCCGATCCCGCCGCGTATCTGGTCGACTGGCGCCGACGGGGGAGCCTCGGTCACATTCTCAATCCGGTTCGGGCTGCTCTCGTCAGCGCAGCCGGGGAGGTGCCGCCGGCGAGCCGACCCGCGCTGCTCAAGAGCCTCGGGGCGGACGAAGCAGAGATTGCAGTAACCCGCGCCCTCGATCGTTCGACCCGGCAGGCAGCGGACGAACTGGCCGTCCCGACGTCGATCCTCTGGCCGGTGGTTGGCTTCATCCAATTGGTATCGGGGGCGGTGCTGCTCTTTGCGGTCGCCTGGTACCTGACAATCATCTTCGGGCCGGGCGGGCTTCTCGTCTCCACTGTCGATGTTCCATATCTGGGGCCGGTCCCGATGCCCCTCGTGCTTCTCGCCGGATCGCTGGCCCTGAGCCTCTTGCTGGGATTCGTGGTCACGATCCACGCCGGGTGGCTGGGGAGGCGAATGGGTCGCAAAGTGGCGAAGGAGGTGGCCGAGTCGGTGGCCGACGCAATAGCTCGCGTTGGCTTCGGCGGTCTCGACACAGTTGAGAAGGCTCGTCAGCGTTTGGCGCGGGCGGCGAATCTCGATGCAATATGAGGCGGCCAGGTCACCGATTTGGGCGGCGCATACAATTGGTTTTCGAGTTATGCGTTCCCCCGCTCGTCTTCTGATCGTCTTCCTCCTGCTTGCCGCCGCTTGCGGTGGCGGGGCGTCAGGGACCACCGTCGCTACTACGACTACCGGCTCCACCACAACCACCGACGCCGATGAGACCTCCACGACCGCTCCAGCGACCGGCCAGGCCACCGTCGAGTCTGAGAGCGAGGTTCAGGCCGGAACCGAGTTCGAGGTCACGTGGACGGGTCCCGACAACGAGGACGACTACATCACCATTGTTCCGGCCGGTGCCGACGACGGGACGTTTCACAATTACTT
>DATEEG010000414.1:0-6412 GCA_035281305.1 Acidimicrobiia bacterium
ACCGTCAGGACCAGTGGAGAGGCGATGAGTGATTCGTTCTCTAGCAAAGCCACCCGTACGCCCTCGGCGGCAATGCCGGCGATCCCGAAATAGGCCAGGCGGCGGAGCGGCCACCGGGGCAGCTTGGGATCGACCAGGAACCAATGTCCGAGCACCATCTCCGACGAAATCCCTCCCAGGCTGGCCGCACCGATGACTGCGCTCGGCCAGCCCAACGCGTTTGCTCCCGCCACGACCCAGAAAATCGAGGCTACCGCCAGTGGTGCCCCCACCCGAACGATGACCGAGCTCAACGCCAGGCCCACGCCGACCCAAGCGAAGGTGCCGGAACCGAGCAACGCCGCCCCGAGACCAAGGCCTGCAGCCAGGCCAGCCGCCAAACGCAGGAAGGCGGGACGAGCCACCTTCCAGAAGGAGACGACCGCTGCTCCCAGTCCGAGCCCGCCCGCCCAGAGAGCGAGCACCGCCCCCGGATCAGGCGGATTCATTCAGCCAAGCGTCGATCTTCTCAACGACTTCTTCGGGGGTGAATCCGAAATGCTTGGCGATGTCCTCAGCCGGCGCCGAAGCCCCGAATTCGTCGATCCCTATGGCCAGGCCTTCACTGCCGATGATCTTCTCCCAACCGAAGGTGGAACCGGCCTCGATCGAGACCATCGGTAGACCTTCGCCCAGCACCTCTTTCCGGTATCCCTCATCCTGCTCATAGAACAGTTCCCAGCAGGGGAGGCTGACGACGCGCACCGAGCGATCCATGAGGTCGGCCGCCCCCAGGGCGAGGGAGACCTCAGAACCGGTGGCGACGATGACGAGGTCGTCGCCCTCACGTAATACGTAGCCGCCGCGGGCGACACCGCCCCGTGGTCGCTCGAGCACCGGGATGGCCTGGCGTGTGAAGAGCAGCACCGTCGGTCCGTCGGAGCGATTGAGTGCCACCTCCCAGGCCTCGACCGATTCGGTGGCGTCGGCGGGCCGGACTACCCATATCCCCGGCATTGCCCGCAGCGAGGCGAGATGCTCGATCGGCTGGTGGGTGGGACCATCCTCCCCGAGGAAGATCGACTCGTGGGTGTAGACCCAGATCGAAGGGGCCGCCATCAGAGCCGAGATACGGACCGCCGGACGCATGTAATCGGAGAAAACGAAGAAGGTGGCCCCATAGGGGCGGAGGCCACCGTGGGCGGCGATGCCATTGGTGATGGTCCCCATGGCGTGCTCTCGCACCCCAAAGGCGAGATTGCGAGCAGTTCGGTTCCTCTTGCTGAAGAGGTCGCTCTCCTTCAGCACCGTCTTGGTCGACTCGACCAAGTCTGCCGCCCCCCCGAAGAAGTTGGGCACCTTCTTTCCGATCTCTTCGAAGAGCTCCCCCATCGCCGCCCTGGTGGCGAGCGGCTTGGCGGAGTCGAAGGACGGACCATCCAAGGAAACCTTTTCGAATGAATAAAAGCGGTGGAGCAGCTCTGCTTCGGCCGGGTGCTTTTCCATCCGCTCGTGCCAGTCGCGGTGCTTCTGTTTTCCCCGCTCCATCGCCTTGGCAAAGAACTCCGAGACCTCGGGCGGGACGTAGAAGGGTTGGTCGAGGGGCCAGCCCATCGCCTCTTTGGTCGCCCTCACCTCATCCTCGCCCAAGGGGCTGCCATGGGCTTTGGCGGTGTCCTGGGCGGCCGGGGCGCCGTGGGCGATGTGGGTGTGGCAGATGATGAGCGACGGTCGATCCTCTTCATCGAGGGCCGCTTCGGTGGCCTGGGCGATGGCTTCCCGATCGTGGCCGTCGATCTCGCTCACATCCCAACGCACGGCGCGAAAGCGGGAGGCCACATCTTCGGAGAAGGTGATGTCGGTGTTGCCGTCAATGGAGATGTTGTTGTCGTCGTAGAAGTAGAGGAGGCGACCGAGGCCGAGGTGACCGGCGATCGAAGAGGATTCAGCCGAGATTCCTTCCATCAGATCGCCATCGGAGACGAACCCGAAGGTGCGGTGGTTGACCAGTTCGGAATCGAAGCGGGCCTGGAGATGCTCCTCGGCGATGGCCATCCCCACTCCCATCCCAAAGCCCTGTCCCAGGGGACCGGTGGTGACCTCGATTCCCAGGTCCTGATGTCGCTCGGGATGGCCGGCAGTAACGCTCTCGAGCTGCCGGAAGCGACGGATGTCATCCAGGGTCAACGGAAAACCGGAGAGATGGAGAAGTGCGTATAGAAGCATCGAGGCATGTCCATTGGAGAGGACGAAGCGATCGCGATCGAGCCAGGTGGGCGAGTCGGGATCGACGTTCAAATACCTACCCCACAGGATCACGGCGATGTCGGCCATCCCCATCGGGGCACCGGGATGACCCGAGTTTGCCTTTTGCACCGCGTCCATCGCCAACCCCTTGATGGTGTTGACGGCCAGTTGCTCTACGTTGGTCATCCCCCGCGAGCGTACCCAGGCTTGGTTCGTCGCACACCGGCGAGTTGGGAACCAACGTGAGACGCTGGTTCGCTGGAGAATTGGCCAAACCGGTGGCCGTGCTCGTCCCCCTCCGACTCTTCATTGGCGTGGGCTGGCTGCGGGCCTTCTTCGAAAAGGTCGGAGACCCCGCTTGGTGGAACGGAACCGCCGTCACCGACTTCTTGACACAGCAGATGGAGCAACGCCTGGTGGTTT
This sequence comes from Acidimicrobiia bacterium, assembly GCA_035281305.1. Classification (GTDB taxonomy): domain Bacteria; phylum Actinomycetota; class Acidimicrobiia; order Spongiisociales; family ZC4RG35; genus DATEEG01. The sequence continues at coordinate 2,650 of DATEEG010000414.1, forward strand.
TCCCGTTTTACCAACGGGTGATTGAGACCGTCCTCAGCCCCGGTGGGCGCTGGGTTGGCTGGCTGGTAATGCTTATGCAGCTGGTTGTCGGCGTCGCCATCCTCAGCGGGACATACACCAATCTTGCGCTCATCATTGGGGCCGGCCTCAACCTGTCCTTCATGCTGGCCGGACGGATCACACCCAGTGTTTTCTACATCGCAATCCAAACCCTCCTGTTTGTGACGGAGGCGGGAACTGCGTTCGGTGTCGATGGGGAACTCGAGAGAAGATCGCGCCAACGTCAGCCCCCGATTGTGGTGGCAGCACGACTCCCCCGTCCGGGATCCGTCGCCAAGGATGTCTCCGACGTCACGATCTTGGCTTTGATCGCCGCCCTCTTTAGCGGGCTGGGCTTTCTCCACGCCTCAGAATTTGGTCCAGGCGGGATCGACGACCCGGGACTAGTGCTGGGCGCGGTGATGGCGATGAGCGCCGCGACTCTTGCCATTTACGCGGGAGGTCTATTCATTCGAGAGAAGAAGCGGCACAAACGAACCGTCGCCGGGAATCCGAGTTAAGAGAGTCCGTGGGAGTGACCGTTTAGCCTGGGTTCGGTGGAGGGATGGTTCTTCCTCGTCGCCGCGCTGTTGGTTTGGAGCGGTATCCGCAAGTTCGCCGATCCTGAGCCGACTGCGGGTGCCCTCCGTCCCGCCGGCTTGCCGTCGACGCGGCCGTCGGTTCTTGGCCTCGCTTCGAGCGAAGTTGTGGTTGGAACTGCCGCCTTGATCTTCTCGAGTCCGACGTTTGCCTGGGCGGTGGCAGTGGTCTACGCCGGCTTCGCCGGCTTCGTCGCTCTGGCGATGAGTCGCCGACTTCCGATCGCCTCCTGCGGGTGCTTTGGCAAGGCCGACACTCCCCCGACCTGGATTCATCTGGTGATCAATCTGGCGGCGGTGGGTGGGGCGATCGTCTACGCCACCGCCGGTGGGCCCAGCCTTCCCTCCCTCCTAGGCGAGCAGCCGCTGGCCGGAATCGCCTATGTCGGCTTCCTCGCCATCGGCGTCTATTGCCTCTATCTCCTCTTGAGTGAGTTGCCGCGGTTGAACATTCGATGAGCACCCGCCTGGTTGAGGGGGCCAGCAAGTTCCTCGCTACCAAGACCTCTCGACGCGGTTTCTTGCGGCGGACGGCGCTTGTGGGCTCGGCCCTGATGACGGCGCCCGCCACCTACATCCTCCGGCCGGTCAGTGCCTACGCGGCAGTGGTCCCCGGAAATTGCCCCGGGGGAGCCCGCTGTCGGGATGGCTACACCGAGTTCTGCTGCTCGATGACCGGAATCAACTCGTGTCCCCCCGGCACCGCCGTGTCGGGTTGGTGGCGGGCGGAGGGTTCGGGCTACTGCGGAGGTGGACCTCGCTACTACATGGACTGCCATGCCCTGAACTGCGGCGCTTGCGGCTGCGGCGGTTCGGGCACCTGCGGGCCGGAATGCGTCGGCCAAATTTGTGCCTGTGCCAACGACAACTGCGGTCTCCGCAAGGTCAACTGCGTCCGCTTCCGCTATGGACAGTGCAACCAGCACATCGCCTGCATGGGTCCAATCACCTGTCGGGTGGTGACCTGCGTGGTGCCCTGGGAGTGGGACAGCTCCTGCACCCGCACCGACGCCCGCGATGACAACACCCGCTTCCACGACGCCGCCTGCCTCCATCCGAGCGGCATTCTCAATGCCTATGTCGCCGCCGTCACTTTTCCCACCTGGAACTTCCGTAGCGGTCTCAGCACCGGCCCCGCCACCTCGACTTTCGACTTGGGTTTGCCAGGAGATATCCCCCTCGCAGCCGATTGGACCGGGTCGGGCGAGGCGACGGCGGCGGTAGTCAAGGGGGTCACCCATGGCCGGGCGGGGGACGTCTCGCTGACCTGGCACATCCGACAGGTCGCCGGGGGCGGCCAGCCCGACCTGGTCTTCAACTACGGGTCGCCTGGCGACACCCCCGTCGCCGGAGACTGGACCGGAAAGGGCTGGGACACGGCCGGCGTCTTCCGTGGCGGTCAGTGGTTCCTTCGTCACCGCAATTCGAATGGCTCCCCCGACCTCAGCTTCACCTTCGGTCAGCCCGGAGACATCCCGGTAGTCGGTGATTGGAACGGCGATGGAATCGACGGCGTCGGAGTAGTGCGGGGGTCTCGTTGGATGCTGAAACAGTTCCCGGGGGGAGGGGCACCCGACCTCGAATTCGACTTTGGCGATGCCGTCGGCATCCCCGTCGTCGGCGACTGGAATGGCAACAGCGTCGACAGCATCGGGCGCTTCTCGGGAGGGACTTGGTCGCTCAAGAACGCTCTGGAAGCGGGGCCGGCCGACTACAACTTTTCATTTGGCGCTCCCAACGCCCTCCCCGTGATTTGGGGAAGGATCAGCTGAGCGATGGAAGCATTGGTCGTGATCGAGGGAATCGTCATCGCCCTCTTGGTGATCTTGGTGGCCGGCTTGCTCAGGAGTCACGCCGAGATCCTTCGCCAGCTCGCCGAACTCGGCGGGGGTGAGCGTCGGGAGAGCCGCCTGCATCCGCCCCGGCGCCTTTCTCGGCAAGGGCCACTCACCGTGCTGACCGGCAACACCACCGACGGCGGCTCCGCCACCTTCGCCCTCTCAGGCTCACGCGGTCACACGCTGCTGGCTTTTCTCTCGACGACCTGTGTCGCCTGCGGCGCCTTCTGGCAGGGAACGCCGCCCGAGCTGGAGAGCATCAGGACGCTTCTGGTAACGAAGGGAGAGGAGGCAGAGAGCCCGGCGGAGCTTTCCCGCTTGGAGACGAATGCAGCGACGACAGTCATGTCGACCGCGGCCTGGGAATCATTCGCCGTCCCCGCTACCCCCTACTTCGCCCTGATCGACAATCGAGATGGTCGCTTGGTCGGGGAGGGTTCTGCCCCCACTTGGGAGCAGGTCGGAGAGATGGTGAACCGGGCACTGGCCGATGAACGCCATTCACTGCGCCGCTCGACGCGGGAACGCAAGGCGGACACGGATGAGGAGCTGGCTCGCGCCGGCATTGAACCGGGCGATCCCCGTTTGTTTCAACCACCAGTCGGAGGTGATCGGTGAGCCTGCTCGCTGGAGAAGGACTGGCCGTGGAGTTGCCTCCGGGATGGGAGGGAGCGATCGGGAGATCGACCGAACTACCCGACGGCGCTCAACGTAACGTCGTGGCCCATTTCGCCAGCTTCCCCCTGCCTCCACGTCTGGGCGACTTTGGCGGTGGCGCGGTTGACTTGATGGACTCTGGCGATGCTCTTGTCGTCCTCTTCGACTACGGCCAGAGTGCTGTCGGGTCCGCTTTGTTCGCATCGGAAGGCGTGCCGTCGGTGATGGCCAGTGACTTCGATCGCGACATTCTCCAGAAGTCGATTCCGGGACAGAGTGGGGTGCAAAGGTTTTTCACCGTCGCCGAGCGGGCGTTTTGTCTGTATGTAGTGGTCGGCAGCCACATCGACCGGGCCGATGTCATCCCGGCCGTCAATCAGGTCCTAGGGAGTCTGCGTATCTCATGAGAAAGTGGTCTTTCTTGGTGATGGCCTTGGTCTTGCTCGCGGCCCTGCCCGCCGGAGCAGCCGGGATCAGCGGTGCCTTCATCGACGACGACGGCTCCGTGCACGAGGCCGACATCAACGGCATCGCCGAGGTCGGGATCACCCAGGGCTGCGGTGGGACCAACTTCTGTCCCCGGGGTGGTGTAACCCGGGCCGAGATGGCGAGCTTTCTGGTTCGGGCGAT
>DATEEG010000415.1:0-12006 GCA_035281305.1 Acidimicrobiia bacterium
GTTGACGGGCTCGAACCGCCGACCTCTTCCTTGTAAGGGAAGCGCTCTTCCAGCTGAGCTAAACGCCCTCCGTGGCAAGGTTACCGGCCGGGGCGGCCACTCTCAGCGCGGACTAGTCGGTTTGTGTGACCAAAAATGAGGCCCGGGGCCCGCGGCATCGTTCAACCTATCGACTACGTCCGCCGATAGTTCATTCAGCAAGCCAGGACTCCTGGACGGTAGATCCATGTACGGATCGTGCCGCCCCGGGATCGAATAACGGATGTTGAATTATGAGCAAGTTCATCGATGGGGATTCAAGCGAAGAGGCGATCCGTCAGTACCTTGACGGGATCGGCACCTACGACCTTCTGACCGCCGACGAAGAGGTCGTACTGGCCAAAGGCATCGAACGGGGGCGGCGGGCCGAACAGGCGCTCCTGACCGAGCGCGACCCGGACAAGCGCCTCCGCCTCGACCAGGTGGTCACCGAAGGCGAGCGGGCCCGGCGACGCTTCATCCAGGCCAACCTCCGATTGGTTGTCAGCATCGCCAAGCGCTACCCCAACTCGGGCCTGCCTTTCCTCGACCTGATCCAGGAGGGCAACCTCGGACTCATCCGGGCCGTGGAGAAGTTCGAATACCGCAAGGGCTTCAAGTTTTCAACTTACGCCACCTGGTGGATTCGCCAGGCCATCACCCGGGCCATCGCCGACAAGTCCCGGACCATCCGGGTCCCGGTCCACATGATGGACACGATCACCCAGATGCAGACCGCCGAAAACACGCTGATCAAAAGGCTCGGTCGCGCTCCCAACGATGAGGAGATTGCCGAAGAAGCCGGGTTGACCGTGGGCAAGGTGAGGGAGGCCAAGCGGGTCGCTCCCGAACCGATCTCGCTCTTCGAACCGGTCGGTGAGGACAACGCCACCATCGGCGACTTCATCGAGGACCAGGATGCCGGCACTCCCTTCGAACTCGTTTTGGCCCGCCTCAACCAGGCCGACCTGCGAGAAGTCCTCGGCCGGCTCAACGACCGCGAACGCCAGGTGATCGAGATGCGCTACGGCCTCGGGGCGGATGAACCGAAGACCCTCGACGAAGTCGGCCGCCTCTTCAACGTCACCCGGGAGCGGATCCGTCAGATCGAATCCAAGGCGCTGGCCAAGATGCGTAATCCCGGCGGACCCGCCCGTTTGCGCAAGGTCGCGGTCGGTTAACGAGATTCGAGGTCCGGTGGTCTGAGTCATCAGACCGCCGAACCCGAACCTGACATTTCTTCTACGCCGATCGAACCAGGTCGATCAGATCTTCCCGCCTCGCCTCGACCGGGATCAGAGCGTCGCCGAGGCGCGGTCGCCCTCTCCCCCGCTTTCGGTGGAAGACCTGACCGTCCCAGAAGATCACCCCTCCCCAGACTCCCCAGTCATATCCATGACTGAGCGCCTGTTCGAGGCATGCCACCCGGACCGGGCACTCGCCACACAGGGCCTGGGCTGCAGCCAGTTGCTCGGGGCGCTCCGAGAAGAACAGCTCGTGCTGTCCGCTTCCTACACACTTTCCTCTGCTCAGAACTTGTTCCATGGTTTCCTCTCGAAATTCGATGCGGGGGACCCGGTGTCCTCCCCTTGAGAAATCGTTGGCGGCAACGAAAAAGGCCGCCGGTGTGGTGCGGCGGCCTCGGAGGGAGTTGGTTCTTACGAGGATTTCACTCGAAGAGAGGCCGCCTGATGGGGGTGCCGGTGGGGTTACCCGTGGACCCGCCGACGTTGATGGCAAGAAGCTGCCGCGCCCGCGGAGCAACGGCTCCCTGGGGGAACCGAGCACCATATGCAGTGTTCAGCATCTTGTTCATTTTCGGGGCCTTCTGAGTGATTGCCGGGTCACGTTACGAGACGCCCGGCACCGATGTCAAGGTAATAAGAAAGGTGGTGCGTGGTGCGTGGTGCGTCAGGACCGAGACGGAAGGCGGAAGGCGGAAGACGGGAGCCAGAACCACCGGGACTTGGATGACCCCCAAGTCACCACGCATCACGGTCTTCAGCCGATGGCGTCGATCACGGTGCGGAGACCCCGCTCCCGATTGGGGCCGAGGTCGATCCGCATGACCCGGCGGCCCCTCTCTTTCAGGGCGAGATAGTCGCCCAGGGCCTGGGAGGCGATGACCCGCCCGAAGGTGAGGTCGGTTTCGGGGATCGGCAGGTCGTTCATCGGCGTGTCGACCAATTGCAGGAACACGCCGTTGTCCGATCCGCCTTTGTGGAGCTGGCCGGTCGAGTGAAGGAAGCGGGGGCCGAATCCGACAGTGGTGGCGTTGCCGGCCCGATTGCCGATCTTGTACCTGAGTTCGGTGAGAGCGGACCGGGTGGCCGGACCCATCGGGAGGTAAGCGTGGATGCCGACGTAGTCGCCGGGACGGATCGAGGCCATCCAATCGTCGAGAAGGTCGGAAAGGACTGGCGAGAAGATGTCAACCAGGTCGGCCCTCCCGGGTTCGCCTTCCAGTACCTGGCGCGCCCTCTGTTTGGCCAACTCGACGTCGGGTTGATTGAAGGGATGAACCCCGAGGACCATACCGGCCACTGCGGTGGCGATCTCCGCCGTCATCATCTCCGCTGCCAGATGCGCCCTATCTGCAACCAGGCGCCTGATCGCCGGGGCGGCGGGATCCGGAACCTCGACCTGTTCCCCCTCCAGCGAATAGGCCAGGAACGCCCGATCGTCGCCGTATCGGTCGAAAGGAGGTTCGTCCGCGATCGGGACGATGCCTTTGTCGTCTTTGCCGAGGCTTTCGGCCACCAACTGTTCGAGCCACCCGGGTAACGCCGCCAGCGAGGGAGACGTGACGAAAGTCAGTTTGTCCCGGCCTTGCCGCACCCACTCCCCCCAGGTGATGCCGAGAGCGACGCTCTGTTCCCAGGAGACGCCTTGTGCCGCTTCGAGCAGAGCCGTCAAGTCGGCTCCGATCATGGCGGCCGGCAAGAGCCCGAATGGGGTGAGCGCCGAGAACCGGCCGCCCACGTCCGCCGGGGCGGTCACGACTGCCCGAAACCCACGGTCCCTTCCGAGTTGTTCAAGTGAGCTGCCGGGGTCGGTGATGGCGATGAAACGGCTGCCAGCGGCGCCGGTGGCGTGCCAGAAGAAGCGGAATCCGGAGATCGTCTCCAGGGTCCCGCCCGATTTGGACGACACGATGAAGATCGTCCGGGCGGGATTGATGGAATCGAAGACGGCCTGAACCTGGTCCGGGTGGGTGGAGTCGAGAACGGTCAGGGAGGGATGCCCGTCGGCAACACCCAACACCGACGCGAACACCTCCGGAGCCAGGGAGGAGCCACCCATCCCGAGCAGCACGACGTGGTCGGTTCCGGCCCCGATGGCATCGGCGGCGATCGAATCCACTTCGGCCACCCGGGCCGCCATCGTCTCGGGAAGATCCACCCATCCAAGGCGGTCGGATAACTCCGGGGTGCCGGCCTCGCCCCAGATGGTGAAGTCTTTGGCCTTCAGCCTTGCAGCAAGCTCATCGATCGAAATCACCGACGAAGTATGACCGGATCAGTCGGAAGGCGGAAGACGGAAGCTTCCGACTTCCGACTTCCGCCTTCCGACTTCCCTCTTCTTAGGCCTCTTCGACCTGGAACTCGGCGACCATGCCCAGGAAGGCATGAGGGGTGCCGTCGCCCATGTCCGGGGGGCCTTCGCTTTCGCCGCCACCGGACATCGCCTCGGCCACCAATTCGGGGTCGGCGCCCTGGGGGATGAAGCAGACGATGGCGTACCGGCCGGGCTCGGTCACCGTGATCGACGAACCGGCGCCCTCTGGATTGGAGCCTTCCTCCCCGGGGAGGGCCACGAGGACACCCTGGAACTCGACGAGGGTGTTCGACTCATCTTCGGGAAGCTCGAGAAGCTCCTCGATGGTCCGGGTCTCGACGTCCGCCACCTTCACCAGCACCAGCTCGTGGACTTCTGCCTCGGAGTTGTTGGTGAAGGTGAACTCGGCGCCGGAGGCGGCCACGTCGGGCACCCCCCCGAACGAATAGTCCTGACCGGTGACGTTGATGGTGCCGGAAACCGGCTCCCCTCCGCTTTCGGCACAGGCGGCCAGGGCCAGAGCGGCCGCGATGATCAATACTTTTCTCTTCATTACTTGTTCCCCTTGCCTTTGCTAACGGGTCGCGATGCGACCGGGTACTTTTCTCAATGATTGCGATAGGACCGCTACGGGAGCGTTACGGCCCCCGTCTCCACTACCTTGCCACATGATGCGAAGAACGGCGATTCTGGTTGTTGGCCTCGTTGCCACGGCGGTGGCCGCGGCCAAGGCCGTCCTCAAGGACCGCTCGAACCAGGACCTCGACGAGATCGACTTCGCCGCCGTGGCGGCCCGTCGCCGCATCCGCATGCGCGCCAAACCGTTCATCGGCGCCACGATCCTCGTGATCGTCGCCTCCGTCGAACTCGACTTGAGACGAGTCCGCCCGGCGCCAACCGGGATCGAGATTTCCGTGATGATGTTCGGTGGTTCCCTCCGAATCGTCACCCCTCCCGGCTGGGAGGTGGTGAACTCGATCAAGCCCCGGGCCGCCCGGTTCCAGATATCCGTCGAGGACACCGCCGAGGATGCCCCCGTCATCAGACTGGAAGGATCGGCCTGGATGTCGAGCATCGAGATCATCCAGCGATCGGTACCCGTGGCCGTCGCCTCGTAAACGCGGCTAGACGATCTTGCGGTCAGACGCCCATCTCGCCAATTCGTGGCGGTTGGAGAGTTGCAGCTTCCGCAGCACCGCTGAGACATGGGTCTCCACGGTCTTGACCGAGAGATTCAACCGGGCGGCAACCTGCTTGTAGGCAAAGCCACGGGCGATGAGCCGAAGCACCTCGCGTTCGCGCGCCGTGAGCTGATCGAGTTCCTCGTCGATCGGTACCGGCAGCCCGCCGGCAAAGGCGTCGAGGACGAACCCGGCCAGCCTCGGTGAGAACACGGCGTCGCCGGCCTTGATCCGGTCGATGGCTTCGGCCAGATCGTCGGCGCTGATGGTCTTGGTCACGTAGCCCCGGGCCCCGGCCCGAATCATTGCGATGACGTCTTCGGCCGCGTCGGAAACGGACAACGCCAGGAACTTGATCTCGGGATTGGTTTCGGTGAGCGCCCCGATGACGGCGAGGCCGCCGCCTCCGGGCATATGCACGTCGATCAGGACGACGTCGGGGCGGGTGCGCCTTATCTCGGTGATGGCGATGTCGACGTCGGATGCGACCCCGACGATCTCGGCCTTGCCCTCGAGTTCGGCCTTCACACCGGCCAGGAACAGTTGGTGGTCGTCGACCAGGAAGAGACGGGTCATGGCTGGACCCCGGTCGCCTTCATTCCGGGCATTATCAGGTGGACCTCGGTGCCCTCCCCGGGCCGGCTCTCAACGGCGGCGCTGCCGCCGTGGCGGGACATGCGGCCGAAAACCGAGTCGGCCAGTCCGCGGCGATCCGGGGGCACGGTCTTCTGGTCGAAACCCTTGCCCTGGTCCGTGACCCACACGTCGGCAGTGTCGCCGTCGACTTCGAGGAAGATCGAAATCCGGCCGGCTCCGCTGTGTTGGGCGGCATTGATGAGTGCCTCGGTGGCAGCACCCACCAGGGCGCGGCCACGTTCGTCGAGAGTGGCATCCCCGACCTTCACCAGGTCGATGGGAACGTGCCGTTCATCCTCCACTCTGGCTACCGCCGTCTCGAGAGCGGTCGACAGCAGATCCTCCCCCGCAACCGGGGCGCGGCCGTAGAGCCAGCCGCGCAGCTCTCGTTCTTGCGATCGAGCGAGCGAAGCCATCTTCCGCGGGTCCTCACTGCGCTGGATCAGAGCCAGAGTCTGCAGCACGGAGTCGTGGAGATGGGCGGCCACTTCCGCTCGCTCCTCCTGCCGAACCCGCTCCCGGCGCTCCTGGCCGAGGTCCTGGGCCATGCGGTACATCCAGGGGCCGAAGGCGAGAACCAGACCCGCCACGGTGACCGCCACGGCGAGGAGAGTGAAACCGAGCTGGGAAACCGCAGAAACGGAACTGAACAACAGGCCCAGGCCCCCGATCACCAGAACCATCCCTCCCAGCAGCCTCACCACGGACCGTCCGCCCCCACCATCGGGAAGGATGATCCGCGCCAGCGACGGAGACTCGGAGCGATCCCACAACGCCGCCGTACCGAACGAAAGCGTGAAGACCACGGCTGTTGCGAACCCGTCGAGAACCAGGCCCATGCCCGTCAGGATCCAGAGGCCGCCGATGAATGCCAGAGCGAGGCCGATCCGTTGCCGGGGATTGATCGCCCGGGGCGGCCGGTCATCTTCGACGTCGAGGGTCAGGCGCCAGAGCAGGAAATAGATGAGGATGCCCAGGCCCCACATGGTGGCGAGAGTCGCGAACGCGGCCCGCACGTAGACGTCGCCTACACCAAGGCGATCCGCCAGGCCACCGGCGACGCCTGCGATCACCCGATCCTGTCGACGCCTGAACAGGCCGACTCGGGTTGCCCACGGGTCGATGGTGGTTACGGGCTGGTCGGGGATCGTCATGTGCACTCATGATGTTGGCAGTACTTCTCCCCCACCGGCAATGAGGAGCATCCCTGAACCCGCCCCCACCCGCCAGGGTTGGAGTGGGGAGGTCCCCGATGGACAGGAGCCGGCCCGATCCGCAGCATTCTCCTCATGGCAAACACAACAGAAACGCCCATCGAGGGCGATCCGCAATCTTCCCAATCAGCACCCACCGGCGCGGAGTCGACCGATGCCGGCCCGGCGGGACCGGACCCGGTTGCCCCGGATCCCGAACCGGAAAGCCCCCGACCATCGGGGCCCTCATGGAGCCGATCGGTCCATTCCACGACCGAACTGCGGCGGCCGCGGGAGGGCCGCATGGTCGCCGGTGTGGCGGCGGGGATCGCCGACCGCATCGGGGTCGACCGCTGGGTGATCCGACTGGCGTTCGTCGTCCTCTCCTTTGGCGGCGGGAGTGGAATCCTGCTCTATATCGCCGCCTGGCTCCTGATGCCCGAAGAAGGCCTGCCCGAGTCGGTCGGTCAGAGGTGGGCCAACCAGGCCAACAGCACGCGGCCGTGGATCGGTGTCGTCTTCGTGTTGATCGCAGCCGCGATTCTGTTCAGCAACTTCCCGTTCTTCGACGGCGGCCTTCTCTTCCCTACCGCTCTCCTGGTGATCGGAATCCTGTTGTACCGGGGTGACCTCCCCGGGATCAATTGGAAGCCGAAACCGCACGACCCGTCAGCCAACCCGACCAATACGGAGACCATCAACGCCATGACAACCAACTACGAATCATCAACCATCACCCAGCCGATCGTGCCGGTCGTGGTCAAGCCGAGGAGGCCACCGTCCCCGCTCGGTCAGATCACGATCGGGGTGACCATCATCGCCCTCGGATTGCTGGCCGCCATCGACCGGATAGCGACTTCGATCGACGCCGATCCAAGGCACTACTTCGCCCTGGCGGTCGTGACACTCGGCCTGGGAGTGCTCGTGGGGACCTATTTCGGAAGAGCGCGGTGGCTGATCCCCTTTGGATTGCTGCTCGTGCCGGTCATGATCGGGGCTTCGGTCGCCGATGCGTTCGACGGCACCTGGGAGACCCCCCAGGTGGTGCGCCCCACCGACTTCACGGGCCTGGCCGCCACCTATGAGAGGGGCGCCGGCGAACTGGTGATCGACCTGACCGATCTTCCCTGGAGTGGCCAAACCATCACCCTCACCGCCGAGATCGGCGTCGGCGAGCTGGAACTTCGAGTCCCCGAAGGCGTTGCGGTCGAGGCGAGGGGCGATGTCGGGATAGGAGAATTCGCCACGGTGGCCGGCTCCCAGGGTGGCTTTGGGATCGATCGGACCTACAACGTCGCCGGTTCCGGATTGGGAACAGTCGTGGCGAATCTCGAGGTCGGGATGGGCCGCATCGCCGTTGAAAGCGACGGCAACCGGCTCTTCGACGGCGACAGTCCCCTGGGCATCGAGGGCTTCGGCGACCTCGTGGTCGACGTCGACTCGACGGAAGGTCTCGAGGATTCATATTCGACCAGCCAGGGCGATATCACCCTCGATCTGGCCGGCCTGGTCCTCACCGACGACCGGACGATCGACGTGGTCTCCGACTTCGGAGACATAACCATCGTCCTGCCGGTGGAAACCTCCTACCGGGTGGGAGCCCGCACCGACCTCGGAGTCGTCGACCTCTTCGGCGAAGACCAGGTGGACCGCGGAGGAACGGTCCGAGCCGATTCGATAACCAGCGGCAGCCCGGTCATCGAACTCAACATTCAAAGCATCGAAGGCGACATCATTCTGATCCAAGGAGAACGCGAATGAAACGACATGACTTAGACCCGTGGTCCCTTATCGGGGGGGTCGTGCTGACCGGACTCGGCCTGCTGTTTCTGATTCCGGCGGAGCCGTTCGACCTCACCAACGGGTTCCGCAATCTGTTCGGCTGGGCACTTCCGGTGCTGGTGGTCCTCGTCGGGCTCGCCCTGATAGCTCCTGCCCTTCGCAGGCGAGAGGACGAGAGCGAACTTCCACCCCCGCCTGATCCCTTCGCATCGTTCTAAGCCCGGCGCGCAATTTCCCTTCGCGCTAGATCAGCCGTCGCCCCGTCAAACGGAGTGGCGGCTGATCATTTCATGCTTGAGCTTGGCCAGTTCGGGCGTCAGCGACACGTGGTAGACGTGCGGATTCACGAGGCGACGCACGCCCGGATCGAGCCGCTCGAGATCGGCCAGCCTCCGCTTTTGGGCCATCACGATCTCTTCATGTGGGGAAGGCAGGTGAGAGGTTGAGACCGGTTCGGCGAGTTCCTCGATGGCGCTCACCCGCTCCACCGGAAGATGCCTGATGACTCCGATCTGGCTCACATGGTGAAGTTCGAGCGGGGCGGTCGGCGTCTCGCTGTCGAGAGCCAGCAGGTCGGCAGTGGCAAAACCGCGCTGGTCGTAGACCCGCCATGAGCGTTTCGCCCCGGGGGTCATCACTTTGGCGGGCGTATCGGAAACCTTGATCGCCGGCCTCCACTCGCCTTGATCCTGGATCGCCGCGAGCTTGTAGACGCCGTCCAGATAAGGGTCTCCCTGTGATGTAGCGAGCCGGGATCCGACGCCATAGACCAGCCGCTTGATCACGGATTCCCCTTTGACGCCGTAGCGAGGAGCCTCGTCCAGGATCTGCTCGATGATCTGCCAGATCGTGATCTCATCGAGTTCCGAGGAGAGAACGATCGAAGTGTCGTCGAAGCCGGCCGCGTTCAGCAGTTCGGCGGAACGAACCGCGAGGTGGGCGAGGTCGCCCGAGTCGAGCCGAATCCCGACCGGCCGGTGGCCCGCTTTTCTGAGCTCCTCGAACACCGTGATCGCATTGGGCATGCCCGAGTCAAGCGTGTCGATGGTGTCGACCAGGAGCAGGCAATCGTCGGGGTATACCTCGGCATAGGCCCGGAACGCCCCCAACTCACCCATGCCAAGAGCCATGAAGGCCTGCACGATCGAGTGGGCATGGGTTCCCACGGGAGTGAAGCCCAGTTCGTAGGATCGGCCCATCAGCGAAGAACCGGCCGCCCCGCCGATGAGGGCGGCCCGCACCACCGACTGAGCACCTGAGCCCTGGGCCCGTCTCGTGCCGAATTCGAGCACGGTGCCGCCCCGGGCGGCCTCCCAGATTCGCGACGCTTTGGTGGCAATCAGCGTCTCGAAGTTGAGATGGTTCAACAAGGCGGTCTCGATCAACTGAGCGAGGATGAGTGGACCCTCCACCACCGTCAGCGGGATCCCGGGATGAACCACCCTGCCCTCGGGTATGGCCGAGATGGTCAGCGAGTCGAAGTCGCCGTTGGCGGCGAGCCAGTCCAGATAGTCCTTCGAGAACAGCTTTCCGCCGCTGCCGGAAGGATGGGCGGCCAGTCGCTCGATCTCGCCGGAGTCGAAGCGGGCCGTAGTCAGCCAGTCCAGGAACGTCCTCATTCCAGCGGTGACGGCATACCCCGCTTGATGGCCCCCGTAGTCGGGATTGCTTCGGAAGAAGTGCTCGAACCGGGCCCGGTGCTCGTGGAGGCCCTCGCGGAAGTAGACCTGGCCCATAGTGAGTTGGTACTGGTCGGTCAGAAGGACGTCCCCGGCGAGACTCTGCATCGGGCTATCTAACCTCGTTCTGGTCTCCAAGGTCTCATTTCCCCCGACGCAGTGATGGATTGCCCATGATTGATTGGACTCCCCTGACCGCCTTGATCGTCGTCGACTGCCAGAACGACTTCGCCGACCCCGAGGGATCCCTGTATGTCAACGGCGGGGAAGCCGTGATCGGTGGGGTCAACGGGGCGATCACCGATGCGCACCAGGCCGGTTCACCGGTTTTCTACACCCAGGACTGGCATCCCGAGAAGACGCCTCATTTCAAGAAGTACGGTGGCATCTGGCCCGTGCATTGCGTGGCGGGGACCTGGGGGGCCGAGTTTCATCCCGCCCTGGTCCACGACGGAGCGGTGGTACGCAAAGGCGCCAACGGCGAGGACGGGTATTCCGGCTTCACCATGCGCGACCCCGTCGACGGCACCGAGATCCCGACCGATCTCGACGCTCTCCTGCGGGAGGCGAAAGTTGAATCGGTCGTCGTAACGGGCCTCGCCCTCGACTATTGCGTCAAAGCGACCGCGATCGACGCCGCCCGATTCGGCTACCGGACGATCGTTCCGCTGCGGTTGACCGCGGCGGTAGAACTGGCGCCCGGCGACGGTGAATCGGCCGTCGCCGAGATTCGAGAGTCGGGCGCCGAGGTGGCCTGATGGCCACCGTTCGCCGGGGCCCCGCCCTCCGGACGTTCTGGAGGATCCACCGGTGGATTCTGCAAGCGAGCCAGGGCCGCCTCGGACAGCGACTGGGCCCGGGCAGACAGCTTCTGCTCGTCACGACCGGACGGAAATCGGGCGAACCCCGGCCCGTGGCGCTCACCTATCTCGAGGATGGAGGCCGTTGGATCGTCGTAGCGAGCAATGCCGGAGACGATCGCGACCCCACCTGGTGGCTCAACCTCGCCGCCCACCCCCGGGCCCAGGTGATGATCGGTGGTCGAACGGTTCCGGTGATCGCCCGCGAGGTGCAAGACCCCGAGCGGGAAGCCCTCTATCGACGTTTCATCGACGACATCGACCGGAGCTACGCCGAATATCAGACCCAAACGACCCGGAGAATCCCCGTCGTGGCCCTGCAGCCGGAAGAGACCGCGTAGCTTGGGTTCCCCTCGCCGAGGAGGGGGCAAAACCCGTCGCCAAGATCCATGACAGCTTCACCAGTGCCCCCCTACCCCTGGCCGCCTAATCGGCAGCCAGCGGTACCTTCCCCCCAGCTATCGCTGGGGGGACAAAGCCCGTCCGCATACCGGGGAACGATCCTGGAAGGTTCACTGTTGATCTCTCAGACACGAGCAGAGGAGAACATGCAAAAGCTCACTGATCAGGAGTGGCGGGACCGGTTGACCCCCGAGCAGTACCACGTGCTGCGGGAGGCTGGGACCGAGCGCGCCTTCACCGGCCGGTATTGGAACTCGAAAGAGCCGGGCCAATATGTCTGCGCCGGATGCGGGGCCGAACTCTTCGATTCGAAGGACAAGTTCGATTCCGGAACCGGGTGGCCCAGCTTCACCCGGCCGCTCTCACCGGAGGGCGTCGCCACCGAGACCGACTCCGCTTTCGGAATGGTGAGGACCGAGGTCTTGTGTGCCCGCTGTGGAGGCCACCTCGGTCACGTCTTTCCGGACGGCCCGGGTCCGGAGGGGCTGCGTTACTGCATGAATTCGGCGGCCCTGGAGTTGAAGAAAACCGAGTAGCCGCCGTTCTGGCGCGACGAACCCGCACCCCGGTGCGGGTTCGTCGCGCCAAAACGGGGAAGAAACCCTAAATGGATCCCGGGCGGCTCTTCCAAAGGGTCCTAACCGCGTTGATGATCACGAATGCTCCGAAGATGCGACCGAGGGTGTCGGCGGGGATT
>DATEEG010000416.1:0-2403 GCA_035281305.1 Acidimicrobiia bacterium
GGGTGAGCGCGATCGGATCGAGATCCGCCCGATCGAACTCCACGACGTCATCCGGGAGCTGAGGGGCCGTTTTCGGTCGCTGGTGGCCAACGTCGGACCACTTGTGGACGGTGCTGGTGAGCACATGGGCCTCAGTCGCTCGGTCGTAGGGGCCGCCGACGAAGTGGTTGGTGTCGGTCTGGGTCACCCGGTGTCGGTCTCGAGGACAATCGCTTGGAGCACCGCCGTTACGTCCTTGAATCCTGGCGCGCCCCAGTCGATTCTCATCAACCGGGCCCCGAAATCCGTCTATCGACGCGGCGAGATCAAGCTCGAGGTTGCCCGAGCCACGGGCCGGGCGGTTGAGTTCCTGCCTTCAGACGAAAGCGTCGAGACGGCCTCTTGGGTAGGTCGGCCGGTTGCGAGCGGCAGGTTTCATCGGGCGGTGGACCGGCTCGTCGATCGGCACCCGACGTGGTGACCGCGGCCCCGGCTTACGACGAAATCCGGCGCCGAGCTCTGGAGCTGGTGGAAAGCCGGCGCATCGACCCCGTGCTGGAGCGTGACATCGCCCGTGCTCTGGTGACGGGTGCGGTCGACGAGTATCAGCGGCGCGCCCACCTGGGTCAGGGTCGAGCGCTGCACAACCCGGTCGAGATGATCGATCGGGTCCTTAGAGCCGTTTCCGAACTAGGTCCATTGACCGAACTACTCGCACGAAGCGACATCGAAGAGGTCTTCATCGAGGGCGGCAGAGTCTCGTTTCTCGACAGCACTGGCCGGCTGCGGGCGCTGGATCAGCCGTCGAGCGAGGCCGAAAACAGGCACGTCGTCGAGCGGCTCCTGGCCGAAACCGATCGTCGATTGGACGCCTCTAGTCCGATCGTCCAGGCAAGGGTTCTCGATGGGGCCGCCCGACTCACTGCTGTGATTCCCCCCATCGCCGACCAGCTATCAGCGACAGTCCGCCGCTACGCACTTCGCCGGGAGACTCTCACGTCATTGGTGGAACTCGGATCACTTTCCCGAGCGGCGGCCGGTTTCCTGGCGGTGGCGATGCGCACTACCGCCTCATTCCTGGTGTCGGGACCTCCCGGGGCAGGCAAGACCTCGCTGCTCGCCGCGCTGATTCAGGCGGTGCCTTCCTCCCAGTGCATCCGGAGCTGTGAGGAGGTTCGGGAGCTTCACGTTCCGATGTTGCACGGCTCGTATTACGAGTCACGGCCCCCGGCATTGGATGGCAAAGGCGAGGTCAGTCTTCGGGATCTCGTCAAGGTTGTTCTAGCCATGAGGCCCGATCGAATAATCGTGGGCGAGGTTCGGGGAGCCGAGGCTTTTGAGCTGACCAGGGCGGTGAACGCTGGTTGCGGCTTCGGGTGCACGATTCATGCCAACTCTGCTCGCGATGCTCTCAACGCATTGGTGAATGCCGCGATGATGGCTGGAGAGAACGTCGCGGAGCCGGTCGTCCGACGTGTGTTTGCATCGAGCCTCGACTTCGTCGTTCATCTCGATCGGGACGCCACGGGTGTCAACGATGGCCCCGTGCGACGTCAGGTCGTCGAAGTGCTCGCATTGGTCCCCGCTCTTCACGATGACTTCTCAACTCAGCCGATATTTACCCGGCGAGTTCTCGGCGGGCCGCTCGAGTGGACCGGGGGGTTCCCGCCTGACGGTGTCGTAGACCGCATCGAGCGGGTGCTCCCGCCCGGGACGAGGTTGGGGGACGTACTGGATGGAAGGATCGACGTCCTGTGAGGCTCATCGCCTCTGCTTTCGCCGCGGTGACGGCCAGCCTGCTGGTCGGTTGGTTGAGCGGTGGGTGGCCCGTCCCTCCCAAACTGCGTCGGGTACGGCCGCCCCGGGGCGAGTGGCTGGTGCAGGCCGGAGTAGAGGTGGGTCTTGTTCCGTTCTGGCTTGCCGTCGGGATCGTCGGCGCGGTCGCTTTTCTCATCGTCTGGGTCTTCTCCGGTCTTCTGACGGTTGCCGTGCCGGCCGCCGTTGTGGCGTTGTTCCTGCCCAGGGTTTGGCTTATGAGACGCCGCAGCCAGCGGATGCTTCAACTGCAGGCGGCCTGGCCCGACGCCCTCCGAGACCTCACTGCCTCGATTTCGTCGGGCATGTCGTTGGCTCGCTCCCTCGAGCAGCTATCGGTGAGCGGCCCGATCCCGCTGAGGGAGCCGTTCGGGCGCTTCTCCAGTCTGTCGCGGGCCGTCGGGGTGGTGTCGGCGCTGGAAGCAATCAAAGCCGACCTGGCTCATCCCACCTCTGATCGAATCATCGAGGTGATGATCGTTGCTCACGAGCGGGGCGGTCCGATAGTTCTCTCGATCTTGCGCGATCTCACCGATGCCACCACCAAGGACATGTGGGCGGGTGAGGAACTCGCCACCCTGGCCCTGGAGCAGAAGATCAATGCGAGGG
>DATEEG010000417.1:0-3897 GCA_035281305.1 Acidimicrobiia bacterium
TTTTCCAGAACAACACCGCCGGGGCCGAGGTGCTAGTCCGGCTGGTGGCGGAGGCCCTCCAACCTGAGGCCGATGAGGTGCTCCTCGACGGTTACGCGGGGGGAGGTTTGTTCGCGGCCACGATCGGCCGAAGCTGCAAGCGTGCCATCGGCGTCGAGTCGGACCGAATCGCGGCAGAGGATTACGCCCACAACACCGGAACCCGGGCTCTGAAGAAGCCGTTCGAGGCGTCGGCAGGGATGCTTCCGAAGAAGTTCGATCTGGCCGTCGTCGATCCGCCCCGAGTCGGTTTGGGCAAGCCCGGGGTGGCGGTGCTGGTGGGTGGGAGGCCGCGAGCAATCGCCTATGTCGCCTGCGATCCCGCTTCATTCGCCAGGGACGCTCACCTGCTCGGCGAGCGCGGGTACACACTGGTGTGGGTGCAGCCCGTCGACATGT
Source organism: Acidimicrobiia bacterium (assembly GCA_035281305.1). GTDB lineage: Bacteria > Actinomycetota > Acidimicrobiia > Spongiisociales > ZC4RG35 > DATEEG01. Next base: position 439 of record DATEEG010000417.1, read on the forward strand.
TCCCGCAGACGTTTCACATCGAGCTGGTCGGCTGTTTCGTTCCCAGGATGGCATGAGCCGGGCACCCTTCCGGTAGTAAGTTGATCCGCCTGATGGACTTCGGAGTCGTGCTGCAGACCAATCCGCCTTCTTCCCGCGTCGTGGGCCTGACCACCACGGCGGAGGAGTTGGGATTCACTTACGCCTGGGCCTTTGATTCCCACATTCTGTGGCAGGAGCCGTTCGTCATCTTCAGCCGGATGCTGGCTGCGACCTCGCACATGACGGTCGGCCCGATGGTGACCAATCCGGGCACGAGGGATTGGACGGTCCTGGCCTCTCTTTTCGCCACTCTCAACGAGATGTATGGACCCCGGACCGTGTGCGGGATGGGAAGGGGCGACTCTGCGCTTCGCTATATAGGAAAGACCCCGACCACCCTTGACACCACCGCCGCCGCTACCCGGGTGATCAAGGCTCTCGTGGCCGGGAAACCGGTCGATTACAACGGAAAGGTCCTGCAGATTCCCTGGGTGGGAGAAGGTTGGGACCTGCCGGTGTGGATGGCCGGCTACGGCCCCAAAGCCCTGGCCTCCACCGGCACCAATTATGACGGCTTCATCCTGCAGCTGGCCGATCCCCAGATAGTCGAGTGGACCGTCGCCGCGGTGCGGGCGGCCGCGGCAGCCGCGGGTCGCGACCCCGAGTCTCTGACCATCTGTGTGGCGGCGCCGGCTTATGTGGGCGACGACCTGGCGCACCAGCGCGACCAGGTCCGCTGGTTCGGGGGCATGGTCGGCAACCATGTCGCCGACCTGGTCGAACGATACGGGTCCGAGAGTGCGGCAGTCCCCCAGGCCCTCACGGATTACATCCGGGCGCGGAAGGGATACGACTACGACCACCACGGCAAATCGGGAAACCCGTCGACCGACTTCGTCCCGGACGAGGTCATCGAAAGGTTTTGCCTGCTCGGTCCGCCTGCTGATCACATTGCCCGGATCCGGGAGCTCGAGTCACTCGGCGTCGACCAGTTCGCCGTCTACCTGATGCACGACCAGATGGACGAGACCCTCTCCTCCTACGGCCGGGACATCATCCCCGCCTTCCGCTGAAAAACCGCGAACCTAATGCTATGCCGTGCGGTTTCCGCGGGATTCAGCCCGCGGATTGGCGCTTTTCAGACGTTCGACATTTGAAACGCGCGACGGATCATGTCGCGCACCATCTCGGGTTGTTCGACGAGCATCCGATAGGTGATGCGCAGCACTCGCCAGCCAGCGAGTTGGGCATGGTTGTCGCGGAGGCGATCACTCTCGAACGCTTCGAGAGTCGTGTGCCAGGCTCGTCCGTCGACTTCGATGATGAGTCGAATCAGGGGATAGGCAAAGTCAACGCGTCCCTTTCGAGTCCCTCGCCATGGCAACGGGTACTGGACCTCCGGTTCGGGAAAGCCCCACTGCCGGATCAGGCGCAATGCCCACAGCTCCAGGCGGCTATCGCCCATGAATCTGGCGCCGTCGCGCACTTCCAGAACGGTGTGCATCGTCTTCATGCCAGGCTTGCCGTGTCGCGCCAACTCCATCACTTCGTCGGCAAAGCTGTCGATCGTCGCGGTACCGGCTACGACGAGATGATCCACCAGCTTCCCAATCGCCGGTACCGGCATGGCCGAGGCCAGGTCGATGACCGTTCGCACGACATTGGTGACGGGCAATCCCTCGAATTCCGTCACGTGACCGGCCTTGAGGTCGGTCGTTTGATGGACCCGGACATCGGGGAACCGATTGGTCGTTCGCGTCCTCACTGTCACCACCGCAAGTCCCTTGCTGACACCCGGCAGGTTGTGCAACTCGGCCGCCGACTCGTGTGATACAACCGCTCCGAGGGCGGCGGTTGCGGCTAGTAGGCGCCCCCGGACACTTGGCTCGAATCCTGGAATCAAGAACAATCCGGCTCGGACTCTCGCCCATCGCCTGGCTTCCACCCGTCGTCGGACGGCATCGGCTGACATGCCGCATGCCAGCGCCTGGCGAAGGGTTATGTAGCCGGATTGGCGACCGCCCAGGTCGGTCGCCTTGAGCTCAGACTCGCTCATCATGGGAGCGATGATTGCTCCCGCGTTGAACCGATTTCTAGGGGGTTGCGAGGCGGCGAAACCGCGGGCTATTTCCGGCGGAAAGCGCACGGCATAGCATTAGGTTCGCGGTTTTCCTACTTTCCGTGTTGGGGGAAGCCGAGGTCGACTCCGCGGTAGATGGGGTCGGGCCAGCGGGTTATCACGACCTTCTGCTTGGTGTAGAAGCGCACCCCTTCCGGTCCGTAGATGGGGTTGGCACCGAAGATCGACGACTTCCAACCGCCGAAGGAATAGAAGGCGAGCGGCACCGGGATGGGGACGTTGATCCCGACCATCCCGACTTGGATCTCGCTCTGGAACTTGCGAGCCGCACCGCCGTCATTGGTGAAAAGGGCGGTGCCGTTGCCGTAGGGATTCTCGTTGATCATGTCGATGGCGTCTTGATAGTGATCGACCCGGACCACCGACAGCACCGGCCCGAAGATCTCGTGCTTGTAGATCTCCATGTTGGGCAAGACCTTGTCGAAAAGGGTAGGAGCGACATAGAAGCCGCTTTCAAACCCGTCTGGTGAGCAGCCCCGTCCGTCGATCAGGAGATCGGCGCCCTCCTCGACCCCCTTGTCGATCATGCCGACGACCTTGTCGCGGTGTTCCGGCGTCACCAGCGGTCCCATCTCCGAGTCCGGATCGCTCCCCGGTCCGGTCCGGAGCTTGGCGATGCGGGCCATGACCTCGGGAATCAGGCGATCGGCGGCGTCGCCGACGGTGACGACCACCGATATGGCCATGCATCGTTCGCCGGCAGACCCATAGCCCGCCGACACTGCGGCGTCAGCGGCAAGGTCCATGTCAGCGTCGGGCAACACGACCATGTGGTTCTTGGCTCCGCCGAGGGCCTGTACCCGCTTTCCCGCCCTCGTTCCGTTCTCGTATATGTATTGAGCGATAGGCGTCGAGCCCACGAAGGAGACGGCCTGGATGTCGGGGTGCTCGAGGATCCGATCAACAGCAACCTTGTCGCCGTGGACGATGTTGAAAACTCCGGGCGGGAGGCCGGCCTCTCTGAGAAGCTCGGCGCAGAACATCGACGGAGAAGGATCCTTCTCGGACGGCTTGAGGACGAAGGTGTTTCCGGCGGCGATGGCCAGCGGGTACATCCACATCGGGACCATGGCCGGGAAGTTGAAAGGAGTGATGCCGGCTACGACCCCGAGCGGCTGGCGCATGGTGAAGGTGTCCACGCCCGTCGAAACCTGTTCACTGAATTCGCCCTTGACCATGTGGGCGATATTGCAGGCGAACTCGATGACCTCGAGGCCCCGCTGGATCTCACCGAGGGCGTCGGGGGTGGTCTTCCCATGCTCGGAGGTGATGAGCTTGGCGATGTCGTGGCGGTGCTC
>DATEEG010000418.1:0-2435 GCA_035281305.1 Acidimicrobiia bacterium
ACACAAAAGGAAGCCTAAGGGAAGACGGAAGGCGGAAGACGGAAGGCGGAAGACGGAAGGCGGAAGACGGAAGGCGGAAGACGTTCTGGCTACCGACTTCCGCCTGCCGACTTCCGACTCTAAGAAGCGTTTACGGCGACAACACCGGGAACGCGGTCCATCAGGATTCGCTCGATACCGGCCTTCAGGGTCATCATCGACATCGGGCAACCACCGCAGGCGCCAACCATTTGGAGGTTGACCGTGCCCTCATCGACCCCGAGCAGCACTAGGTCGCCACCGTCCATCTGGATTGCGGGGCGAATGTATTCCAGAGCGTCCTGAAGGGCAGCCAAGTCGACTCCGGGAACGGGAACTTCGGCTACGGGATCGTCAGAAATTGGCTTCTCGGTGATCGAAATCTCAGTCATGTACAAGTACAACGTACCCGGGGCCGGCAGTCATTCCCAAACAGGTGATTGCCGCCAGAAGTCACCGGTTCTCGGGGACGATTGTCAGAGAGGTCAGGTCGCCACCACTAGGTGAGGCGGTGGTGACTCCGACCCGCAGAGTGGTGCGAGGATCAAAGCCTGCTTCGAGAAGTTCACTCAGTGGCAACTCGAACGGCCCGGCCTCGACCAGGCCCAGATCGACCCCACCGACCCGCTCGGCACCAGAAGTCAGATCGACGGTCACGTAGCCGGGGGCCGTTACGTCGAAGCGAAGCACATAGCCGTCCAATCCGTAGGCGATGCGCGGCCGGGCGACGTCGGGGCGCGTGCCGAGGCCGATCGGGACCGAAGTCTTCACCGATCCCCCGTCGCGCTCGAATCGCCAGATACCCATCCCGGACGGAGCTATCTGCTCGCCATCGATCGAGACGCTGGCTCCTTCTTCTGCGGTAATGGTGATTTCCTCGGCGCCTATGACCAGGCCGACCAGGATCTCGTCGGGCAGCCAGGCCGCGGCCGATTGGGGGCGGATGCCGCCGTAGTAGTGGGCAAGGATGTCGGCGTAGTTCGAGCCGAGATTCGCCATCGCCAACGCTCCATATTGACTCATGCCGACCTGATGCCCCCAGCCCTGGCCCTGGAAGACATATCGGCTGGGCAGCCAGACCGGACCGGCACCCGATCTCAACGCGATCTCCGTGTCGGTCCGGATCGTGAAGGTCCCGGACAATACGGTCTGCGGATAGCGCCTCCCGTCAGGCCGGTTCGCAGGCAACTTGCCCGGCATGAGGTCGCGGGCAGCGTTGTTGATCAGGGTTCGAAACCGGTAGGTCGCAACCCGCTCCTGGGTCCCTCCCGAGGTGACGACAACCTCCCAGGGCCCCTCACCATCGCTGGTGGTCGCGACCCGGATCGAGTCGAGGGGCCCGTTCAGGAGACCGGCGTGATCGAGGAGGGCAGTCATATCCCGTCTGCTCACCGGGAACGACCACCGCACGAAGGGCGAGTCTTCTCCGGGAGAATCCACCGCAGCCAGGTAAGGAGCATCGAGGCCGGGGAAGATGTCTTCGGACTCGCGGGTTCGAACACCGGCCGTACTGCTGTACAGCGCCTGGGCCGGCCGTCCGTCATAGAGGAGGATCTCACCCGCGGTCGCCGCCACCGCTTGTCGCCAACGGAGCCCGTCGGCCGACGAGAGGCCGGCTACTCCCGCGTAGACCTGACAGGCGGTGGTGGCGCAGATGTCGTAGCCGTGCTCCCGGCCGGTGGCGGTGCGGCCGCCGGCCAGTGTGAAGGCGAGATAGGTCCGGGCTGCCACCGCCTGCGCTTTCAGAGCCTCGTCCGGCCAGGCGAACGGCACCTCCCTGATGCCGAGCAGATACTCCTCAGGACCCAACGCCTCGATGGCGGTTACGCCGTCACCCCGGGGAAGGATCACCAGGGGGCCCTCGAATACGTCATCGCCGATTCGAAGGAGGCCGCCGTCCGGAGCCGTCACCTCGATTCGTTCGGCGAAAAGAGGTTCCGGCTGGGCGGTCGCCGGGTCAGCTGACGTCGTCGTGAGAGTCAGGGTGGTCGTGGCCAGCAGGGTGGCCACAATCCGCGCCAGCACGCTAAAGGTCACGCCGATCGATCACGGCCCCGAGATTGCCCAGCTTGCCCACCAGATCTTCGTACCCGCGATCGATGTGTTGGGCATCGCCGACGACGGTGAACCCGTCGGCCCGCAGTCCGGCCAGCACCAGGGCAGCCCCGGCCCTGATGTCGGGGGCCAGCACCGGACAGCCTGAAAGCTCGGGGACACCCCTGATGACCGCGTGCTGGGATTCGGTCCTCATATCGGCGCCCATTCGGGCGAGCTCGCCGACGTAACGGAAGCGGGCGTCGTACAGATTCTCGGTGACGATCGAGGTCCCGTCGGCGACGGTGAGGAGAGCCACCATCTGAGGGTGCATGTCCGTGTGGAAGCCGGGGTAGGGAAGTGTGGCGAAGTCGACAGGTTTC
>DATEEG010000419.1:0-4216 GCA_035281305.1 Acidimicrobiia bacterium
TACGTGCTGATGAACCCGGTGCTGATCGGAGCCATGTGGGCCGGAGGAATCAGCGCTGACCTGGTCTTCGTGGCCTTCAACGCGGGGCTGGTGGGACCGCCCTCTCCGGGCAGCATCTTCGCCTACCTTGGCCTGCTGCCCACCGAAGGCACCGCCATTCTCGGGGTGCTGCTAGGTGTGGCGGTGGGAGCGGCGGCGAGCTTCATCGTCGGGTCGATTCTGCTCCGGCTGTTCCCGGTCAAAGAAATGAAAGACACCGACACCGATGTCGAGCTGGGCGACGTCATCCCCGCCATTCCGGGGCTGGCGATCCCCGGAGCCACTCGCTGAGGGGATCGGATGATAGGGACGCGAGTCCAGGGCAGCCCTCTCTCCTGGCCGCGTCCCTAAGTCCGGTGGGACAATGAACCCGGGCGACGGTGAACGAGCGAAAGGAAGAGTCGATGACCGACCGGGTTACCAAACAAGCCAGTGAGGTCAAGGTGATCGTCTTCGCCTGCGAGGCTGGAATGGGAAGCAGCCTGATGGGAGCGAACCAGCTCAAGAAGATGGTGAAGAAGGCCAACCTCCCCATCACGGTGATCCACGCCCCAGTGCATCAGATCCCTCCCGAGGCTGACATCATCCTCACCCACAAAGGGCTGGCGGGCCGGGCTCACCAGCAGGCCCCCGCAGCCGCGGTGGTGCCGTTCACCATGTTCTTCAACGACCCCGCCGTCAAGGCTGTGGTCGATCAGCTCGCCGCCGGCCAGCCGGTGGTGTCGGAGTTCTGACCCGTGGGCGCTAACACCACACCTCCGGTTCTGGCCCGTGATGCCATCTTTCTCGGGTGTCCCCCCGCCTCGAAAGGAGAGGCGATCGATTTCGTGGGACGGGAGCTGGTGCGACGCGGGATCGTGCGGCCGGGATATGTGGAGGCCATGCAAGCCCGTGAACAGACCGTCTCCACCTATCTCGGCAACGGTGTGGCATTGCCCCACGGCACCTTCGAGTCGAAAGACGAGATCAACGGCACCGCCATCATCGTGGCTCAGTTTCCCGACGGAATCGACTGGGGGGGCGAGAGGGCCCACCTGGTCATCGGTCTGGCCGCGGTGGGCGATGAACACGTCCAGGTCCTGTCGCATATCGCCGACGTCCTTCAGGACGAGGAGCTGTGCCAGAAGCTGTGGACTACCGGTGATGCCGAGATGATGTATGAAACCCTGGTGGCCAGGAGCAGCCAGGACGGTGACGGCACGGCTGGAGAGGTGGTGGTCCAGGTCGTCATCCTCAACCCGGCCGGACTTCACGCCCGCCCCGCCGCCCTGATCGTCGAGAAGGCCAAGACGTTCCCGGCCGAGGTCAAGATCGTCAAGAACGGCAAGCCGGCCAACGCCAAGAGCGTGATGAGTCTTTTGGCGCTGGGAGCGAGGACCGGGGACTCGGTCTCAGTCATCGCCGCCGGCCCCGACGCCCAGACTGTGGTGAGTGAGATCGTCGAGATCATGGTCTCGACCGAGGCCGGACCGTGAGCAGGCTCGACGCCTCAGCTTTGACTGCCGCCGCGGTGAAGGCTTTGGGGGCGGAGCCCGATCCCACCGGCGCCGCCGACCTCGTTTGGAACCGGGGGAAAGTGGTGGTCGCCGCCGAGGCCGAAGGTTTGAAGGCGGCCTTCGACCGGTTGAAGAAGATCGATGGTTACCGGTGGCTGGTGATCAATCGCGAAGACCTCTTCGCCGCCAACAGCCTCTCGATCGGCTCCAAGGCGGGCATCGTCGACCCACACGGCAATGTGCTCAAGGCACCAGACATCCCCCGGCGCAACGTCTAACCAAAGCGACCCGTCGGTGCTGGCCACAATTTCTTCCCTAGGACCCCCTCCGGCCCTTCGGGCCCGCCTCCCCCGACATCGCCACTGATGCCGGTTCCATGACCGCACCTCCCGCCACAACCTACGGTCGGGTAAATGGATGAAGTCCAAAACTCGAGTCCGCGTGCTCAGCTGTCGACTCCACGATCATTCACCATCCTCGCTCTGGGATGACTCAAGCAGCGTCCTTCAGTCCGTCGCGCACGTTTGCGCGAGACTCGGGTAGCAACCGGTGGACTCCACGGGCGCTATTGGGCAATCTTTAGCGCAAGGTTGGTGACTATCCCGCCGTCTGGGTGCGTCTCCGGCTTGCGGCGGACTGGAGTGTGGAAAGGACGACATGAATCACGAGCCCACTATCGAGACCAGCCGGCTTAACAGCAGCAGTCATGAACTCCTTACGAGACTGTCGCGGCTCGGCGCAGACACGTTCGGCTATAAAGCCGAGCTCAGCGTCGACAAGGAGCTCGCCCAGCTCTTACGGCTGCGCGTAGCACAAATCAACAACTGCACCTACTGCCTCGTCGTGCATTACGAAGCGGCACGCAACTTGGGAACACAACAGGCCAAGATCGACACGCTCACCGCATGGTGGGAGACGCGTCTCTTCTCGCCTGCCGAACAAGCAGCACTTGCCTATACCGAGGCGTTGACTTGCGCCGGGGACACCACGGTCCACTCAAAGTTTCAGTCATACCACGAGCACCTCGCCGACCACTTCGATGAAACCCAGATCCTCGACATCGTCGGGATCGTGATCAACATGAACATTTGGACGCGACTGAAGCTGGCCGAAGGGGCGATGCCAGTATGATCCGCCCATCTCCCTCTGAATCCAGTCGCATACGGTGGAGCCACCCGATGAACCCCGCGTCGATTGCCCGAGCACCATCGAGCGGAGCTTGAATGGCGACCTGGATCTTGGCGGGTCTAATCGGACTAGTGGCTGGATCCGGTCTGTTCATCGGGGCGCTGGTCGGGTACACGCAGCGACTGCCGCATCGGTTGATCGCCATGGTCATGGGTTTTGGTGCTGGTGTTCTGGTCGCCGTTCTCACACTGGAGCTCGTCTCTGAATCTCGCGAAAGTGGATCGATTCTGGCTACTGCAACAGGGTTCATGGGCGGAGCTCTGCTCTTCTCGCTGGGCAACTGGTTGTTAGAGAGGCGCGGTGCTGCGGAACGGAAACGCTGCGGAATGTGTGTACCCCAGCCATCGGAAGCCGAGATCCCCGGTAGTGGACGCGCCATTGCTGTGGGCGCTCTGATCGACGGGATCCCTGAGTCAATGGCAATAGGTCTATCAACAGCATCGGTCAGAGGCGTGGATGCCGCACAAGCCAAGACGAGCCTCTCTGTCGCGCTCATTGCTGGGTTCTTCCTGGCCAACATCCCACAGGGAATCTCGAGCGCTAGCGGGATGCATCACGCCGGCCGGCCACGTAAGTACGTACTAGGAGTCTGGACGATGGTCGTAGTGGCATCGACCGTCGCATCCATTGTCGGAGCGGTCGCCTTTGAAGGCGTGAGCGACGTATTTCTTGCCGCCATTACAGCCCTAGCCGCTGGAGGCGTTCTTGCGATGCTCGCCGAAACCATGATTCCCGAAGCTTTCCATCTGAACAGGCGATTTATCGGCGCCGTAACCGCATTCGGATTTATGGTTGCCCTCCTTCTCGGATCCGCTGCGAACTAACCATCAAGGCCACTGAGTTGCGATTGCGAACAGCGTGATCATCGCCTGTTGTTCACCGGACCGGGTATGCCCTCGGAGTTATTGCTTCGCGGGCGAGACCCTGACACGTCGCCAGCGGATGGATCCGAAGCTGACCTGCAGTCTGCCGGCGCTTTCCACGATGACCATGACGCAGGTGGGCATCGGATGACGTCACCGGCCGCCCGATACACGCGCAAGGCACCGATCTGGTTCTCCGCCCCGCAACCTGCACGGCAAGCGCACTCGCGGGTCATCTCCAGGCCAAAGAGGTCATACAAAGCCAGGCGAGCGCCTTGCCATCGCCTATATCAGCCGAATGTGAACGAGTAAGCCTCGACGCCTGCATCGCCGAACTCGACCTGGAAGAGGCGATCTTCGACATGTCCTACTTGTCGGATTAGCTGGTACAGACGCTGGTCGGTCACTGCACCATCTCCCTGTTCGTCCACATCGACGCCGTGCTCATCTAGCGGCGCAACCCCGTCGAGAGAGACACGGAAAGGCACCGATGTCCCCGGTTCGGCTGGTCCCATCACGAGATTGACATCTCGGGCGTGGAAGCGGAACACGATCCGCCCCTGCGGCGCGTTCAATGTGGCCGCATGCTGCCAGATCGTCCAGGTTCCTATCGGTGCCCATTGGTTCAAG
>DATEEG010000420.1:0-10775 GCA_035281305.1 Acidimicrobiia bacterium
TTGCCTCGATCACCTTGTCGCCGAGGCGGCGGGTGAACGGGATCTCGATCTCGAGGCGGTCGGCCCGCTTCTCGACCGACTGGGCCTCGGCCACCAACTCCTCATACCGGGTCAACCGTGCCTGTCCCTTGGCCTGGCGGGCCCGCGGTGACATTCGTACCCACTCCAATTCACGCGCCAGGGTGCGTTGACGAGCCGACTCCTCGCGCTCCTCCTGCTTGAGGCGGGCGCCCTTTTGCTCGAGCCACCCGCTGTAGTTGCCTTCGTAGGGGATGCCCCGGCCCTGGTCCAGTTCGAGAATCCATCCGGCGACATTGTCGAGGAAGTAGCGATCGTGCGTGATGGCAATGACCGAGCCGGTGTATTCGTGCAGGAAACGCTCGAGCCAAGCCACCGACTCGGCGTCGAGGTGATTCGTGGGCTCGTCGAGCAAGAGAAGATCGGGATGGGCCAAGAGCAGACGGCACAGAGCCACCCGCCGGCGCTCGCCACCGGACAAGCGCGCCACCGGAGAGTCCGGGGGAGGGACCCGCAGCGCGTCCATGGCGATTTCCACCTGGCGGTCGAGATCCCAGGCGCCGGCGGCCTCGATCTTCTTCTCCAGGACTTCCTGCTTCGCCCCCAGTTTCTCGTAGTCGGCGTCCGGGTCGGCCCAGCCCTCCATCACCCTCTGGTAGTCCTCGAGAAGCGACCTGCTGGCCGCGACTCCGTCCATGACGTTTCCGACGACGTCTTTGGATTCATCAAGGTGGGGCTCCTGTTCCAACAGCCCCACCGTGTAGCCCTCCATCAGCTGGGCCTCGCCGGTGTAGCCGTCGTCCTGGCCGGCCATGATGCGCAGAAGGGAGGACTTGCCGGCGCCGTTGGGTCCGATCACACCGATCTTGGCGCCGTAGTAGAAGCCCAGGGTGATATCGCGCAGCACATCGCGGTCAGGCGGGTAGTGGCGGCTGACCCGCCGCATTGAATAGATGAAGTCCGGCAAGGGCGTCGGAGGCTAGCCGTACCTGAAGGAACCCATGACTTCGGGACAATTCCGACCTAGGATTAGCGACAGGAGGGAGATGCTGGAAGGACGACCAAAGGTGAATACCGATCTGACTGGCACGGTCCGAATGATGGGCGAAGCCGAGTCTGCCATTCGCGTCGAGATCCATCTGGAAGACGAGGAACTCCGGCTGGTGTCGACCCACGGCGAGCTCGGTCGCTGGCCTCTTGCGGACATAGGTGTTGCCGCCAAACTCGACGGATTCCATCTCCGGATCGAAGGCGAAGAATTGGTGATTTCCACCAACGATGACGCCCGCTTCGCCATCGCCCTCGGCATCCGGTCGTCAAATTCACCCCGCCTCAATCGCCTGCTGGCCGGTGCTCGCGACGACGGCGTCGACGTCGAAGGCCGGATGGCGCCGGTTGCGCCGATTGTTCCGGTCGAATACACGGCGAGCCTGGCGCCTGCTCCCCCAGAGAACGTCACCGCGGTTGCGGTCGGCTTGCTGGCTGCCGGGTTCCTCCAGGCCATCGGCGGAGTCACCGCTCTTGCCAGCAACTCCACGCTCAGGATCGTCGATTTGGTTCCTACCTGGCCGGCCTGGATCATCGCCGCGGCGACCGTGGCTTCCGGGGCGTTTGCCCTTCTGAACCGCTTCCGGGGCGGTCGCAACCTCGTGGCCGCCGGTGCGATCGTCGGTCTGCTGACGCTGGCCGGGTCTTTGATGGGAGTGACTCAGCCGACATTCTCATGGATCTCGGATGGGGTCGCTTTCGGCGGGGCGGGGACGATCCTGGCCGGGCTGTTGTTGAGCGTTGACACCCTCAATCGGGGTCGATAGGCCCGGGATAGGCCCGACCACGGGGGCCGGCCAGATTCGGGTTTGCTTTCCGCCGTGTCCGACTTGTTAACCTCTCGCTTCCCGGACCCACGGGCCGGCCCGCGCTGATCGTGATTGGATCCTCATCGCCGCACTTTGCGGAGTGCTGGTCTTGGTAAGCGGGGCTAGAACATCCCAAGGAGGAGAAAACTCGAATGAGCACGGTCCTGGCCGCGGAAGGCGGCTATCAAGAGTTCGTACTGGGCACGGCCGAGTGGGCTTGGCTCATCATTTCGGCCGCAACTGCCTTGATCGCACTCGGTGTCGGGTTCGTGCTGGCGAGGGGCGTGCTTCGGGCCGACCAGGGCACCGAGAAGATGAAAGAAATCGCCGCCGCCATCCAGGAAGGTGCCATGGCGTACCTGCGGAGGCAGTTCAAAACCATTCTCGTCATCCTCATCCCCCTCGTTGTGATCGTCTACCTGACTTCGACCGAGGTGCTCGCTCCGGACGGAGCGGTGGCACTTTCATTTGTCGAGTCGGGGTTGTTCCGGACAATCGCATTCGTCGCCGGGTGTTTCCTTTCGGGTCTGACCGGGTTCATCGGGATGAGCCTTGCAGTCCGGGGCAATGTAAGGACCGCGGCGGCTGCCAAGTCCGGTTCCCTGCCGGCGGCGCTCAAGGTGGCGTTCCGAACCGGCGGCGTCGCAGGCATGTTCACCGTAGGTCTGGGCCTCCTCGGGGCCACCCTGATCATCATGGTGTTCCAGAACACCTCGTCGGCCATCCTGGTCGGGTTCGGGTTTGGCGGCTCTCTGCTCGCCCTGTTCCTGCGGGTGGGTGGCGGCATATTCACCAAAGCTGCCGACGTCGGCGCCGACCTCGTCGGGAAGGTGGAACAAGGGATCCCTGAGGACGACCCCCGCAACCCGGCCACGATCGCAGACAATGTGGGCGACAACGTCGGCGACTGCGCCGGTATGGCCTCTGACCTCTTCGAGAGCTACGAAGTCACCCTGGTCGCGTCGATCATCCTCGGCGTCGCGGCTTTCGACTCGATCGGGGCCAACCCCGCCCTGGGTCTCATCTTTCCGGTCGTTGCACGTGCCATCGGTGTGCTGGCATCGATCGCCGGTGTCTACATGGTGAGGGCGACGCCCAACGACCGAACGGCGATGGCTCCGATCAACCGGGGCTTTCTGACTGCCGGACTTCTAACCATCGTCGGGACATTTCTCGTCGCGATGTTCTACGTAGGTAACGAGAACGGCAACGAAGGCTGGAAGGTGTTCGCCGCGGTGGTGGCGGGCCTCATCCTCGCCCAGGTGGCATCACGGCTGACCGAGTACTTCACGTCGACGGAGTCCAAGCCCGTTCAGGAGATCGCCGAGAGCACCCGGACCGGCCCGGCCACGACGGTGCTCTCCGGTATCTCGTCGGGTCTCGAATCGTCGGTGTGGGCAGTACTGGCAATCTCAGGGGCCATAGGCGTGGCCGTGGTGCTGGGCGGCGGCAACCTCCAGTTCGCCCTCTACCTGGTAGCCCTGTGCGGTATGGGCATGTTGGCCACGACCGGGGTCGTCGTCTCGGAGGACACCTTTGGGCCGGTGGCAGACAACGCCGCCGGCATCGCCGAGATGTCGGGTGAGTTCGAGGGTGAGGCCCAGAAGATCATGGTCAGCCTCGACGCCGTGGGGAATACCACCAAAGCCGTGACCAAGGGCTTTGCCATCGGCTCAGCCGTGATCGCCGCGGTCGCCTTGTTCGCGTCATTCATAGAGACCATTGCCGGAGAACTCGGGCTCGACTTGGTCGGTTCCGAGTTGTTTCGCGATCCGGCGACGTCCATCAATGTTGCCGACCCCCTGACGTTCATCGGACTGCTGGTTGGTGGCTCCGTGCCCTTTATGTTCTCGGCTCTGGCAATCCGGGCGGTAAGCCGGACGGCCGGGGTGGTGGTGCAGGAGGTCCGGCGCCAGTTTGCCGACGGCAAGATCATGAGCGGGGAGAAGCGGCCCGACTACGGCCCGGTCATCGACATTTGCACCAGGGCCTCGTTGCGCGAACTCGCTACGCCTGCCTTGCTCGCGGTCCTCACTCCTGTCATCGTCGGTTTCGGCCTCGGCTATCTAGCCCTCGGCGGTTTCCTGGCAGCTGTGATCCTGACGGGTCAGCTGATGGCCAACTTCCTTTCAAACGCCGGTGGGGCTTGGGACAACGCCAAGAAGTACATCGAGGAAGGCCATCACGGCGGCAAGGGCTCGGATGCCCACACGGCCGCGGTCATCGGCGACACCGTCGGCGATCCGTTCAAGGACACCGCCGGCCCGGCACTGAATCCACTGATCAAAGTGATGAACCTGGTGTCCTTGCTGACCCTTCCGGCCATCATCGGCCTGCGGAACAACACCGGGGTGAGACTCTCGATCGCACTTGTGGCGCTCGTCGTTCTCGGTGTTGCAATCCTCTATTCGAAGAGGGGGGCGTCGATCGAGTCCAGTGCGGAGCCCTCCGTGGTCAAGGCTGCTTAAAACAGACGCCGGACGCCAGACGGCTTGCACCGGTTCACGCCGTATGGTTCGGGCAACGTTCGGACCTAGCGTCTAGCGTCTGGCGTCCATGTTGCGGATTCAGGCTGATCTGTTGATCCCCGGCCAGGGGGAGCCGGTTGAGAACGGAGCGGTCGTCATCGACGGCTCCGTGATCACCTATGCCGGCCCCCTCGCCGGAGCCCCCTCGGACCCCGAGTCAGAGGTTGTCGAGGTTCCGGTGGTGATGCCCGGGTTGTGGGATTGCCACGCCCACCTGTTCGGATCACCGTCTTGGAGCCTCGAGGGTGCGGCGTGGGTCTTGCCCGCTGCGGCCGGGGCGCGGGCCACCGCTGATCTCGCTCGATACATCGAGGGAGGCGTCACCTCGGTTCGGGAGGTCGGAGGCTACGGGGTCGAGTTGGCCCCGGTCGTCGAAGAGGGGAGCGTCACCGGCCCGAGCATCTATGGGGCCGGCGAGGTCCTCTCGACCACGGGCGGCCACGGCGACATCCATTCGATTCCACTCGACATCTACGAGGCCATCTCCGCCCGGAGCCGGATAATCGGGCGGCTCGCCGACGGCCCATCCGAATGCGTCAAAGCGGTCCGGGAGCAACTTCGACGCAACGCCCGGGTCATCAAGATATGCGCGTCCGGCGGGGTCATGTCGGAGGTAGATCACCCGGTCCACCAACAGTTCTCGGACGAGGAACTGCGAGCCATCGTCGCCGAGGCAGCCCGGGCCGAGCGGTTGGTGGCCGCCCACTGCCATGGAAAGCCCGGAATCATGGCGGCCCTGCGGGCGGGCGTCGGAACGATCGAACACGGCAGCTATCTGGACGAAGAAGCGGCTGAACTGATGAAGACGCAAGGTGCGATCCTGGTGCCGACCAGGTTCATCGTCGAAGAGTTGCTGGGCATGGAAGCCCACGTTCCCGCCTACGCCTACCGGAAGATCACGGGCCTGGCCGACACTCATGCTCAAGCGCTGAAGATCGCTGTCGCCGCCGGCGTCAAAATCGCCATGGGGACCGACATCTTCCCCAGCGGGCCGGTGCACGGCTTCCGATATTCCCTCGCATCCAGGGAGATCAGGCACCTGACCGAAGCCGGTCTCACGCCACTGCAAGCGATCGAGGCCGCTACGGCCACCGGACCGTCGACTCTCGGACCCCAGGCCCCCCGGTCTGGTCGCCTCCTCGAGGGATTCGACGCCGATGTGATCGCGCTGGATCGGAGCCCCCTGGAGATCGATTCGATCTGGGGGGATCCTGACCGGGTGACGCATGTTTGGAAAGGTGGTCGGCTCGTCAAGTGAGAATCGGGCGACCGGGCGGTGTCTAGCGCCGGGCGGGCAGGATCGTCCCGCTGCAACTCCCAAAGCCGATCCTCGGCCTTTTCTTGCCGCCAGCCGAAGCTGAGAGCGTGACGGTGTCGCCGTCCTCCAGGTATGTACGGATCTGACCGTTACCGAGAGTGATCGGTTCCGTGCCGTTCGCCGTCAGTTCGAGGAGACAACCCCGGCTGGTGGGCGTGGCGCCGCTGACCGTGCCGGAGGCAAAGAGGTCGCCCGGACCGAAAGTGGCGCCGTTGCTGGTGGCGTGGGCGAGTTGCTGGCTCATGGTCCAGTAGATGTTCTTTAGATTCGACCGCGTGACAACTGCCCCGTTGATCGACGCGGTCAACTCCAGGTTGATATTCTGTCCCGCAGGAGTGAGATAGGGGAGTGGAGGAGGGTCCTGGACCGGCGGCTTCGTCCTGTGCGGTCCCAGGGCAGCAAGGGGCACCACCCAGGGCGAGATGGTGGTCGCGAAAGACTTGCCGAGGAACGGTCCCAGCGGTTGTGATTCCCACGCCTGGATGTCGCGGGCCGACCAGTCGTTGACCAGGACGAGACCGAGGATGTAGGACTCCGCTTCCGCGCTCGTGACGGACCCTCCCAACTCTGGCCCTTGCCCGGTGATGAATCCGACCTCGAGTTCGAAATCGAGCTTCGTAGTAGCCCCGAAGGTGGGGCCGTCGGACGATCGGCGTTGCCCTTGCGGACGCCGAATCGGGGTTCCGTCGACGACGATCGAACCAGCCCGCCCGTGATAGCCGATCGGCAGGTGGCGCCAGTTGGGGGTGAGCGGTTCGGTACCGGGTCGCAGGATTCGGCCCGTGTTGGTTGCGTGCTCGATGGACGAGAAGAAATCGACGTAGTTGCCGATGCGACATGGCAGATGCATCTCGGCCAGCGACATTGGGATCAGGTGTGGCTCAGGGTCGCCGGAAGTCAGGAAATCGATCGCCTCCTCCCGGACCGCCGACCACACGCCGTGTCCTGCCGCCAGGAACGGTTCGAGGGTGCCTGACTCGAACAGGCCTCCGAACTCGGGCAGCGCCGCCAGATCGAGGATGTTCTCCTCGATGGCGACACCGACCCGGCGGTCCTGGCGTCCCACGGAGAAGACTCCGTAAGGCAGGTTTTCAATCGGGAAGTCGGAGACGATGTCCTGGCTCATCCCTCGACCCGGTAGAAGTTGCTGTAGGGGTTGTCGATCGGGAGCACCTCGAAGCGGGTGAAACCGACCTGACGACATAGTTGCTCTGCACGGACGGGACCCCATCCGGCTCCCAGGCCCACGCCGCCGTCGACCAGGGACTGGGGGAGGCAATACAACAGGGACGATGCGAATGTCAGGATGCCGTGGGGGGTGAAGTTGTCCTCGAGGGCGGGTTCGGCGGCCGGTTCCATCATCAGGTAGGTGCCACCCGCGATCAGGCCCGCGCGAATCCGTTCGAGCACTTCTAAGGGATGAGGGAGATCGTGGATCACGTCGAACGTAGTTATGAGGTCGAACCCGGTCGGCAGCTCCGCCACCGGCATCAACTCGACGAAAAGGTTGGCTAATCCGGATCGGGCTGCACGATCCCGAGCCCGTGCTACCGCCCGGGGGTCGACGTCGAAGCCGGTCACCGTTGACATCGGATAGGCCGAAGCCATGGCGAGGGCGGCCGCTCCGGATCCGCAACCGACGTCGGCCACCCGGGCACCGGCTTCGAGCCTCGCCACGACGTCGGGCATGGCCGGGAGCCATCGTTTGGTCAGCAGGACCCGGGTGCCGGGGGAGTTGAGACGATCGACCCCGGCCACCGCCCGGGCGTCGAACTCGTCGATGGGGACGCCACCGCCATGAATGGTGGCGTGGCTGATGCGGTCGATCGCTTTCATAGCGGCTGGTAAGAGATCGAGCCAACCGGCCATGGAGTACGGACTGTCGGGGTCGGCGAGACAAGCGGCATGTTCGTCGGGCAAACGAAATCGGCCCGTCGACGCATCGTGTTCGACTATCCCGGCGGCGGCCAGTACAGCGAGTATCTCCTCGACGTAGCGCGGTGCGAACCGATCGGCCGCAAGCTCGGCGACTGTGACGGATCCTCGTCCGGCCATTGCTTCGAGCACCCCGGCCCGATCGGCCACCGCTAGTGCCCCTATTGCTGCCGCGCCGCTCGCCAGGCCCTCGAAACGGTCCATGAAGACTCTGACGAGTGACCGATCCACTCCGGTCATCGTACCTTCGAGGGGTTATCGTCGCAGCGTGCCCTCGGAACTGGACAATGCGCCGTTCGACACGCTCGATGTCGAGAGAATCGGGCCGGTCGTTCGAATCACGATCGCTCACCCTCGCAGCGAACTCAATGCGGTCGATGACGCTCTCCACCGCGATCTGACGCTTTTGTTCGGACTGTTGCGCCGGGAAGTGGATGCCAGGGCAGCGGTACTCACCGCGCGAGGCAAGGCCTTCTCCGCTGGAGGCGACTACTCCTGGTTCCCGAGCCTGGGCAACCCGGGCCGTCTCCACCACTTACGCAGGGATGCCAGGCAGCTGATCTGGGACCTGGTTGATATCGAAATTCCGGTCATAGCAGCCCTCAACGGACCGGCCATCGGCTTGGGGGCGAGCATCGCCCTGTTGTGCGACGTGATCATCATGGCCGACACCGCCACCATCGCGGATCCCCATGTCAGAGTTGGGATCGTGGCCGGTGACGGCGGTACCGCCATCTGGCCACTGCTGGTCGGGCCGGCCCGGGCCAAGGAATACCTGCTGACGGGTGACCCGATCTCCGCGATTGAGGCCGAGCGGATCGGTCTGGTCAATAGGGTCGTTTCACCGGCGACCCTGCAGGCAGAGGCGATGGCCCTGGCGGAGCGATTGGCCGGGGGTGCCCCCCTGGCGATCCAATACACGAAGGCAGCCGTGAACAAGCTGGTGAAAGAGGCCCTGAACATCTCCTTCGACTTCGCCATAGGACACGAACTGGTCACCTTCCTGTCCGACGATCACAAGGAGGCGCTGGCGGCCCTCCGTGACAAGCGTCCCCCCCGGTTCGAGGGCCGGTGAGGTCACCCTAAAATCGGGCGCGGTGGTCCGCCAATCCTTTCTCTCCCGCTGGTTCGCGCTCGTCTTCCTGTCGGCCTTCGCTTCGGAGTTGGGCAGCAGCCTGCTGGTGCACTTTCCGGGTTACCTCCTCGACCTGGGCGCCAACGAAGTCCGGATCGGGCTGATCGTCGGCGTGGCCGGGCTGGCGACGATCCTGGTCCGGCCCTGGGCAGGGAGAGTCATGGATCTCCACAGCCGCCGCCTCGTCATCCGCGTCGGCACGCTATTGGTGGCAGTGTCGACGCTGGCGATGGGGTTCATCGGTCATTTGGGGATTCAGGTCGTGACCGCCCGCCTGTTCCAGGGCATCGGCCAGGCCATCACGATGACGGCCTTCTGGACCTACATCGCCGACCGGATCCCGCCCGAGAATCGGGCCCAGGGCATCGCTCTGTTCGGCATTTCGGGCCTCCTCCCGATGGGGATCGCTCCCGCAATTGGCGACGGCATACTCACAACCGGCTGGGGTTATCAGGGTCTGTTCATAGTGGCGGCTTCCTTCGCCATGGTCGCCTTCGTGCTCTCATTGTTTCTGGAACGGAGCGGCGTCCATGTCGGCGCCACGACCACGGGGTTTCGCTCGGTGCTGAGAAGCAAAGCACTGCGGCCCGTGTGGGTGGCGACCGCGTTCTTGTCCATCGCATTTACGACCACGTTCATCTTCATCAAAACCTATGTGACAACAACAGGTCTCAATTCGGTCGGTCCTTTCTTTGCTGCGTTCGCTCTCTCGGCAGTGGTGTGGCGCCTTGCGTTTGGCAGGGTCCCCGACCAGGTCGGTCCGAAGAGAATCGTCGGACCGGGGCTGGCCCTCTATGCGGCCGGCCTCGCCATTGTCGGCGTCGTTGGCGGAACCGGCGGCCTGGCAGTAGGTGGACTGATCACAGGCCTTGGCCATGGGATCACCTACCCGGTGGTTCTCGCCATCGCCACGATGCGAGCCCCGGCCGGCGATCGCGGCACTGTGACCGCCACGTTCACAGCCGTCTTCGATCTCGTGCTCTTCTCGGTCGCGCCGATTCTCGGTCTTGTGATCGGCGCCTTCGGGTATCCGGCGATGTTCCTGATCGTGGCGATCGTCGTGCTCATCGGAGTCGCCTGGTTCTACCGATGGGATCACGGCGAGGAGGACAAGTTGCCCTCTATAACCGAATCAGCGACCGCCCCAGTCCCGCATTTGTAAAAGCGGCCGAGCCGCTGAAGAGGTCGCAGAAGGCGGACGGTGCCTGCTCGAAGCCTTCGACCACGTGCTCGCTGAACTTGAGCTTCTCGTCTCGGATCCACCCGGCCATCTCCTCCATGGCGGGTCGAAAGTCGGTCAGGTAGTCCCAAACCACGAGGCCCTCGATTCGGAGGCGCCGCTCCACCGCTTCTTTGATGTTGCGGACTCCTCGAGGCTCGTCGAGGTTGTACTCGGAGACCTGTCCGGCGATGGCGATTCGACCGCCCTGGTTCATCGAAAGGATGGCAGCATCCAGCAAGTCGCCGCCGACATTGTCGAAGTAGACGTCGACACCGTCGAGGCAGGTGTTCCCAATTGCCGCGACGAGATCAGAGTTGTGACGATCGATGCAGGCGTCGAATCCGAGATGTTCCGTCACGTAGCGGCAGCGATCCGGCCCTCCCGCGATCCCGACGACCCGACAGCCATGGATACGGGCGATCTGACCTGCTGTCGCTCCCACGGTTCCAGCCGCAGAGGACACGAGCACCGTTTCCCCGGGCCACACCCGGGCGACTCGCAGGAGCCCGAAATAAGCAGTGAGTCCGGACACACCGAGGACGCCGATCGCTGCCGAGTCAGGTATCGGGGGCGAAAAGATCTGAGGGTCGAGGCGCAACAGCCCTTTTCCATTGGAGATGAAATGGGTCCGCCAGCCCGTGCCGGAGGAGACCCGGTCACCGATTGCAAGGCGGTCATGGGTCGAACCGACCACCTCGCCAACCGCGAAACCATCGATGACTTCCCCGACTTGGGCGCGGGTCCCGTAACTGTCGCGGGACAA
>DATEEG010000421.1:0-6624 GCA_035281305.1 Acidimicrobiia bacterium
AACTTCACCCCCGTGCCTTGGGAGGCCTACCGAGTCGGGGTGCCGGAGGGGGGAGCCTGGGAGGTTCTGACCTCGAGTGACGATCCGGTTTACGGGGGGGCGGGGCTAGGAGTGACCGGGGTCGTCGAGGCCGAACCGGGCCGCCACCAGGGCTTCGAGCATTCGCTCAGCTTGACCTTGGCTCCGCTTTCGGCAGTATTCATGGTCCCAGTGCAGGAGGATTCGTGATGGCGCCTCGTCGACATGACGTTTTGTCAATGGTCCTCGCCGGCGGTGAGGGCAAACGTCTGATGCCGCTGACCCGTGATCGCGCAAAGCCGGCAGTCCCTTTCGGGGGCCACTACCGCTTGATCGACTTCGCCCTCTCCAACCTCGTGAACGGCGGACAGCGACGCATCGTCGTCCTGACCCAATACAAGAGCCATTCGCTGAATGTGCACCTGTCGAGAACCTGGCGTATGTCGACGCTGCTCGGCAATTACGTGACTTCAGTCCCTGCTCAGATGCGGCTCGGGCAGAGGTGGTTTCTGGGTTCGGCGGACGCCATTTATCAGAACCTCAACCTGGTCGAGGACGCCAACCCCGATTATCTGTTTGTCTTCGGGGCCGACCACATTTACCGCATGGATCCGGAACAGATGTTGCGACAGCACATCGAGTCGGGGGCCGGAGTCACCGTGGCGGGAATCAGGGTCCCGATCGATCAGGCCTATCAGTTCGGAGTGATCGAAAGGGGATCCAGCAACCGGATCGATCGGTTTCGGGAAAAGCCCGGTGATGCCCGACCGGTTCCGGACGATCCCGGTTCGGTCCTGGCTTCGATGGGCAACTACGTCTTCACGACCAAGGTGCTGCTCGACCAACTCGCCGCCGACGCTGAAGACGAAGGGTCCCGTCACGACATCGGGGGGAACTTGCTGCCCCGCATGGTCGACTCGGGGTTCGCCGAGGTCTACGACTTCACCCACAACGACGTGCCGGGAGTAACCGATCGGGAACGCGGCTATTGGCGAGATGTGGGAACGCTCGACTCGTATTTCGATGCTCACATGGACCTGACGGCGACCGAGCCGATCTTCAACCTCTACAACGAGCAATGGCCGATTTTCACCGCCAGCACCACCGCGCCGCCGGCCAAGGTGGTGGCCGTGGCCGAGCACGGTGCCGGCCAGGTGGCCGATTCGATTCTCTCTAACGGGGTGATCTTGTCTGGCGCTTATGTGCGGAACTCGGTGCTGTCGCCCAACGTACGAGTCGATCCCGGTGCGATAGTGGAGGACTCGATCCTGCTGGAAGATGTCCACATCGGCAAGGACTCGGTGATCCGACGGACGGTGATCGACAAGAACGTCACAGTGCCCCCCCGCTCGCAAATCGGCGTCGACCCGGAACGAGACCACGAGCGATTCGAAGTATCACCTGGCGGCATCGTGGCGATCGCCAAAGGCGAAATAATCGCCGAGCCAGTTTGAGGCGGGCTAGCGACCCTGCAGCACCGTGAGCGTGAACGATTCCACTTCCACCTGATTCGATCCTTGCGACGCGGCGCCGGTTCCGACCACGACCTCCCAGTTGCCGACCGGCAAGACGAAAGTCATTGGCTCCCCGGCGGCATTGAGGATCAGGTAGAAGCTCTGCCCCGGATCGTCCGAATCGGGATCGTCGATGAGGAGGGCGAGTGAGCGAGCGGACCCGTTCTGCCAATCGCTCTCCGTCATCTCCTCTCCAGCTGCGGTGAACCACACGATGTCACCGGCACCGTCCGGACGACGGTGGCCGGTCGGGAATTGCGGTCTCCGGAGCTGGGGGTACCTCCGTCGCAGGGACGTCACTTGCTGCACGAAGGCCACGATGTCCCAATCCAGTCGCTCCCAGTCGTACCAGGACACCCCGTTGTCCTGGCAGTAGGCGTTGTTGTTCCCTCCCTGAGTTCGGCCAAGCTCGTCGCCACCGAGCAGCATCGGCACACCCTGGGAGAGAAGCAGGGAAGCCAGCATGCTGTCTGCCCGCCGCCTCCTCAACGACTTGATCGCACCGTCGTCCGTCGGACCCTCGACTCCCGAGTTCCAGGAGCGGTTGTGCGACTCACCGTCGTGATTGTGTTCGCCGTTGGCCTGATTGTGCTTCTGGTTGTAGGACACGAGGTCGGCCATCGTGAAACCGTCATGGGCGGTTATCAGATTGACCGACGTCAGTGGACCTCGCGAGCCGAAAATGTCCGAGCTTCCGGTCAGCCTCGTGGCGATCGTGTCCGCCAGGCCCGGAACTCCGCGCCAGAAGTCGCGCATGTCGTCGCGGTATCGCCCGTTCCATTCCGACCACCCTGGCGGAAACCTGCCTAGTTGGTACGAGTCAGGCCCGAGGTCCCACGGCTCGGCGATGAGTTTGCAGTCGCGGAGAATCGGGTCCTGTTGAATAGCCAGGAAGAAGGGCGCGCCCGGGTCGAAGCGATGCGGTGCGCGGCCGAGGGTGGCCGCCAGGTCGAATCGGAACCCGTCGACGTGCATCTCCTGTACCCAGTACCTCAAGCTGTCCATGACCAACTGCAGCGCCCACGGCGACGTGAGATCGACTGTGTTGCCGGTCCCGGTCCAATTGACATACCGGCGCCGATCGGCGTCCTCGAGCTTGTAGAACCCGGGATTGTCGAGGCCCCGGAAGCAAATGGTGGCGCCCTGATGATTCCCTTCGGCCGTGTGGTTGTAGACCACGTCGAGGACGACCTCGAAACCCTCGCGGTGAAGGACCTTGACCATGTGCTTGAACTCACCAGTGGGATCGTCGCTAGCGGCGTAACGAGGGTTGGGGGCGAAGTAGCCCGCAGTCGCATAGCCCCAGTAGTTGACAAGCCCGCGCCGTTGCAGCCACGGTTCGGTCACCGAACAATGAACTGGAAGCAGGTCGATGGTGGTCACTCCCAGGGCCCGGAGATGCTCGATCACCGGTTCGGCGACCAGGCCGGAATAGGTGCCCCGCAACTCTGACGGCACCGAGGGGTGGAGCATCGTCAGGCCGCGAACATGGGTTTCGTAGATGACCGTGTCGGCCATCGGAATACGCGGGGCCCGGTCGCCCTCCCAGTCGAATCGGGAATCCGTGACGATCGACCGCGGCACGAACTCTGAGTTGTCGCGCTCGTCAGGGCGTTCTTCGCTCCGCGGACGATGAATCACCAGAGCAGGATTGGCGACGAGGTCGCCTTTGATCGATCGGGCATACGGGTCGAGCAGAAGCTTGGCCGGATTCGAGAAGATGCCCGACGACGGGTCCCAGCGCCCACTGACTCTGAAGCCGTACTTCTGACCGGGGCCGATTCCGGTGACGACGCCGTGATGGACAGTCCCTTGTCGACCCGGGAGCGTCAGCCGTCGCTCTTCGGATTCGCCGAACAGGCACACCTCGACCGAATCTCCATATGGGGCATGCACCGCAAAATTGACCCCCCCTTCGACGACCTTGGCTCCGGGAGACCGGCCGTCCCCGGGACGAACGGACGGGTTCAAACCGCCCCCAATTCGGCGATCGTCCACCTATCGCCTCAATTCAGGTTCTACGGAGTGCAGTGCCAGGGCGTCCACGGATTGAGTCCCGCGCCCTGGTAGTAGGAAGCGAGCCAGGCAGCCGACGCGATGTTTGCCTCCGGGTCGAACACGCTGGAACCGCCAAATCCGGCTTTCACCGAGGTAACCGCCCAGGTTCCGGGGATGAACTGAAACAAGCCCGACGCACCCGAATAGGGGTTGTAGGCGTTGGGATCGCCGAGGCTTTCACACTGGATGATCGAGAGGGCCTGATCCACCATCCCGGGACTGAAGAACGAGGCCACCAGAGGTCTCCATTGCTCGACCGCCGGTTTGATCGGCCGGGCTATGGACCCCGGGATTGTGGTTGAAACCGGGGTGGCAACATCCGTCGACGAAGTCGCCGCGGCCGCTGTCGTGGTCGTGGTGGTACCTCGTTCGGCCTGGCGCTCCAGTTCCTCTTCGGCGGCTCTTGCCTGTTCAACATCGTCCAGTGCCGATCGGTAAGCGGCATCGGCCGCCAATGCTTCACCAATCGCCGCAGCGACACTCAGGTCCGCCAGAGCGAATAACTCTTGGAGGCGGGCGGCTTCGGCTTCGACCTGGGACGCCAGAGATTCGACATTCTGAAATTCCGTCTGGTACTGCTGATCGAGGGCCCTGAGGTCACGCTCGGACACGGCCAGGGCCGCTGCTTCGTCTTCGTCCACCCCGGCCAGGATCGCCAGCGTTCGATCGGCCACCATTGCGTCTTCGATGCTGTCCGAACTCCACACAATCCCTCCGGGGAGGGATAGGGCCTGCATATAGGCCTCGACTCCCTGGCGGTCAACCGACTGCCGGGCGGCAACCAAGGCCGCCCCGGTCAAATCGATGAGATCGGACAGCCGGGCAAGGTCGGTCGAAACCGATGACAGCTGGAACGCCAGATTTTGATAGTTCTCCAGCGTTGCCAGCAGTTGGGCCTCGACCTCGGCTCGATTCGCCAGTGCCGCCGTGACCAGGCCGTCGGCCTGTTCCTTGGTGCCTTCGGCCCGTTCCAGGTCGACCTGGTTGTCGTCGATCTGGGCGGACGCGACAAACGGCGCTAAGACCAGAGTTAGCAGGAGGACGACGGAAGCAGCCGCAGCTCGGCGACGGCCCTTGAATTTGAGGCCCATGACTCCAGGGGAAGGCTAACCGCCCTGCGCTCGGGACCGGCTGGCCAGGCGGCTTCGGCTGCCCTAGATACCGCCGGAGAAGGTGTCGCAGGAGTTGGGGTCCCCACCGCTGTCATAACCTCGTTGGAACCATGCCTGGCGCTGTTCGGAGGTGCCGTGAGTGAACGTTTCGGGGTCGGACCGGCCCTGAATCGTCTCCTGGATCCGGTCGTCACCAACGGCTGCAGCCGCTTCCAGGGCCTCGCTGATCTCACCGGGGTCAAGTGCGAGATCCTCTCCCGTCTGCAACTGACCCACGAAGACGGTTGACGCCCAGACCCCGGCGAAGCAATCCGCCTGGAGTTCCATCCGAACCGAGAGGTCGTTGGCCTGACCCGGGTTCTGTTGCTGCTGCTGGCTTACCTGCTCGCTGATCCCGAGGAGTGTCTGAACATGGTGGCCTATCTCGTGGGAGAGGACATAGGCGGGGGCGAGGTCGCCCGTGGCGCCGAACTGGGTCGCAAGCTGGTCGAAGAACTCGAGATCGAGGTAAACGCGGTTGTCGAGCGGGCAGTAGTGGGGGCCCATACGGGCGTCGGCTCCGCCACAACCGGAGTCGGTGAAACCTGTGAACAGCACCAGTTCGGCGTTCTGGTACTGGCGTCCCGACTGGGCGAAGATGTCGGCCCAGAGAGCCTGGTTGTCGTCGAGGACCACCGACATGAAATCGGCTCTCTCCGCCTGGGGGTCGGTGGCCGGGTCGAGCGGGTTGGTTTCGCTGGCGCCGGTCGTAGCCGGCTGGAGTTGGTTGAGGATGTCTTCCAGGCCGCCGCCGCCCCCGCCACCAAAAAGCGCAAAAAGAATCGCGATGATTATTGCGACTCCGCCGCCTCCGGCCCCGATCGCCATGCCGCCCCGGCGGCCCCCGCCAGCCCCTCGGCGGTCGATGATGTCACCCGACCGCTGGGTCGGCTTACGAAATTTGACCATTGGCCGATAGTACCCACGAGATCAATCCCCTAACCGGGAACGTTCGGGGCCAGGTGTCTGTTGAGGATGAGGAACAAAGGAGAAACGAAGAATGAGCTTCTTCCGCAAAACCGCGGACCTGGTCGACCCCGAGACTGCCCTGCCCGGCCGGGAGACCCCCATGAGGGTGCCGGCTACCCATTTCGTCAACGGCAATCCGATCGTTCCCCCCTTTCCGGCCGGCCTCGAAACCGCAGTGTTCGGCCTTGGATGTTTCTGGGGAGCCGAGCGGATCTTCTGGCAGACCCCCGGCGTGTTCTCGACCGCGGCGGGTTATGCAGGCGGTCTCACTCCCAACCCCACCTACGAGGAGACTTGCAGCGGCCGCACCGGACACACCGAGGTGGTCCTGGTCGTTTACGACCCCGCGTTGGTCACCTATGACGAACTGTTGAAGAAGTTCTGGGAAGGGCACAACCCTACCCAGGGCATGCGGCAGGGCAACGACGTCGGAACCCAGTACCGGTCGGCCATCTATACGACCACCCCCGCCCAATACGAGACGGCATTGGCCAGCAAGGCCCGATATCAGTCCGAGTTGAGCCGCAGCGGCTTCGGAGAAATCACTACCGAGATCCGCGCAGCGGGGCCGTTCTACTACGCAGAGGATTACCACCAGCAGTACCTGGGCAAGAACCCGAACGGATATTGCGGCCTAGGCGGAACCGGAGTGACCTGTCCGGGATAGAAAGTCCGCGATCCGCTATCCGCTATCCGCTATCCGCTATCCGCCAGAAACGTGCTGGGGAGATCGCGGCTGCCTAGCCCTTCTCACCATCCACTCGTTCGACCACGACGATGTGGCCGGATAACCCGCGAATTATCAGTCCGCTACGGGCACCGACGAACGCGCCAATACGCGTTCTGGCGGATAGCGGATAGCGGATCGCGGATCGCGGTCTGCTCGCGGATCGCGGATAGCGGACTAGGCGGAT
>DATEEG010000422.1:0-2633 GCA_035281305.1 Acidimicrobiia bacterium
TGGCGAACACGATGGCGAATGACGAGAAGATGGCAGGAGCCAGCAACGGAAGCAGCACCCTTCGCAGGGCTTCCCGGGGAGACGCTCCAAGATCCATCGCCGCCTCCTCGTAATCGCGCCCGATCGCGAACAACCTCCCCCGGACGATGATCACGACGAACGAGATCGAGAAGGTCACATGCCCCAGGACCTGAGCCCATGTCCCGAATGTCACGAAGTCGTAAAGATTGGCGAAGACCAAAAAGAGAGCAACCCCCATGACGATCTCGGGGGTGACGAGGGGGACGAGCATCAGGAAATTGGCGCTCCTGGCGCCGCCACCTCGCCAACGCGCCAGTCCCAGGGCCAGGGCCACGCCCAGCGGGGTTGCTATGAGCATCGTGATAAGAGCGAGGCGGAGGCTCTGAGCGAGCGCCAGCCGGAGCGACTCGTCACGAGCGACCGACGCACCGTCGTAGAGGTACCACCTGAGCGAGAACCCTTGCCACGTCGAACGCGACCGACCGGCGTTGAACGAGAACTGGACGGCTATGAGCACCGGGAGCAGCGACCAGGCGATGTAGGCAAGGGCCATCACCCGCAGCATGCGAGGCTTGCCCCACGGATTGGACATGGCGCTGCGAAGCGTCACTCCCGGGCCTCCGCCGTGACCCGGGCGATGTTCCTCAGGTAGTACAGCATCAACATCGCGACCAGGGCCATCAGTACCAGGGTGAGGGCGGCACCTTGACCGCCCTGGCTCGAGGTTTGATTGACGAACTGGTCGATCTGGTTACCGATCATGCGGGTCCGCGGCGATCCCGAGAGAAGGTTCGGCGTGTAGTAGTCACCGAACATCGGGAGCATGATGATCACCACCCCGGCCAGTACGCCCTGCTTCGAAAGGGGAAGCGTGACCCGCCAGAAGGTCCCTCGAGGGCTCGCCCCAAGGTCACGAGCGGCTTCCAGCACTTGACGATCGATCCGATCGAGGGCCGCATAAAGCGGAAGGATGAAGAACGGGATATAGCCGTAGACCAGTCCGAGGATGACTGTCAGATGCTGGCCCGCGAGCCATTCCTGGGGAGCGAGACCGAGACCTTCCCAGATTCGGTTCACGAGACCGTCGGGGCTGAGCAGGTTCACCCAGGCGAGCATCCTCATCAGGTAGTTGATCCAAAAGGGAGCCAGGAGGGCCGCGAGCCAGAGTCCCTTGCGCTTCTCCACCCGGCGCGCCACGAAGTAGGCCACCGGGTAGCCGATCAGAACACACAGGATCGAAGCGATCGCGACGTAGGCAGCGGTGCGCAGCGCGATGATTCCCAACTGGCCGCCGAACAGGTCTGAGAGCACTTGCCCGAAGGCCGCGAAGTCCCATCTCAGCGGGTTCCACTCGGGCACCGGCCTGAGAAAGATCGGATCCAGGCGACCCATCGCCACCGACAACACGCCATAAAACGGGACCAGGAACAGGAGCACCAGCCAGGTGACCCCGGGGGCGGCGAATGCCGCCCACATCCAGCGCGTCTGGCCGACGGCCTGGGACTCAGCCGACTGGAGGTTGCTGGGCATGCGCCGCTAGCGGCTGGTCATGCGCCGGTCTGAACTCTGGTCCAGGCATCGAGCAGCAGGGCTTCCTGGGCAGGCGGGATCTGGATTGCGACTACGGCTCGATCGTTATCGAAGTCTTCCGGTGTGACGACTGCCGAGGACAGGTAGTCGGGCACCCACTCGTCGGCGACGAGCAGATCGACGTCCAGACCGTTCTGGGGAGGCTGGTATCCATTCCATCCGAAGTTCTCCAAGGAGTTGGCTTCGTCGAGCATGAAATTGAGGAACTGGTGGGCAAGGACAGGATGCTCGGCCCCGCGCAGCACAGCGAGCGTGTCGTTGGCGATGAGCCCTCTGGTGGAACCAGGAGATCGCACCGGCCAGAGATACCTCATGACGGTCGGATCTCCACCTTCGGGGAAATAGTACGGCGTGGCAACAACGTCACCCGACCAGGCTTCGTGGAGTCCGAACCGGCCTTCGGGGATCCCGGTGTAGGTGCCGTCGATCGTATAGCGAATGTTCATCAGATCTATCAACTCCACCAGGGAGTCTGCGGCCGCTGTGATCTCGGCTTCCGTGGCTCGGGGCGGATCGATGACCCCGTTGCGGAACATGGCCATGTAAAGCGTCTCGCGGAAGTCGTCGTAGAGACCCGCGATCCCGTTGTAGGCGGGATTCCAGAAGACGTTCCAGGGGTTGTCCAGGCCTTCGACATCGGCGGAATCGACCATGTCCGTTCGCCAGGCGATCCCCGTCTGATACACGGTGTAGGGAACTGAATACTGAGAGCCCTGGTCATAGAACGGATCGGCGAGTTGCGGCCAGACGTTGCCGAGATTGGGGATGTACTCGTGGTTGAGGGGCTGGAGGAGTCGACCCGCCACTGACTTGGGGACGGACTGGGCGGTCGGAAACCATACGTCGAAGTTGACTTCCCCGGAGGTCAGCTTCTGGATCGCCTCTTCTTCGTTGAAGAAGGTGCTGACCTCGATGTCGGTGCCCAGCGCCTCTTCGGCCACCGGGATGATGTCGGGGCTGATGTACGCCTCCCAGTTGTACACCCGGAGGGGTCCCGATTCAGCCGGCAGACCGGATTCGAT
>DATEEG010000423.1:0-2321 GCA_035281305.1 Acidimicrobiia bacterium
CGATCATCCATTGGGAGGCGGCCACCAGATCACCGACGTTGGCGACCATGGTCGACTCCTCGAAGTCGCCATCACTGTCACCGAGGCCCGTGAAGTCGAAGCGGAAAACGTGGTAACCGGACTCGACCATGGCGTTGGCCAACCTGGTGTTGATGCTCAGGTCCTTGGAACACGTGAAACAGTGCGCCAGGAGAATGCCGCCCTTGGGGTTCGGCGCACGGTGGAGCACGCCGGCCAGTTCAGCGCCGCGCCATCCACTAAATCGGACGTGTTGCACCCTGCGACGCTAACCCGCAGTCAGGCCGGTCCGTCAGTCCGTTGCATCTCCAAACGTTCACCCCGTGATGACCGAATAAACGCCCCAGCGCTTCGACGGGTTCGTTGCGCTGCTCGACCCGGGCGATGCGGTTCGAGCACCAACGACGCCTGGAGATTGGCGTGTCAGGCGCGGCCGTGTTCGGACACTTAACTGGGTGTCACCTAGGACAGTCATAGCCATCAATCCCGATGCCGAGCAGCGCTTCAACAGACTCTTCGATCAGCATCACGCCGACGTCTATCGGTATTGCCTTCGCCGCCTTGACTCCAACGACGCCGAGGACACCGCAGCTGAGGTTTTCGCCATCGCCTGGCGGCGCTTCGACCAGCTCCCGGACACCGACCTGGTCCGGGCCTGGCTCCTGGCGGCTGCGTACCGGGTGGTCGGCAACCACTACCGGGGAAGAGCCCGCCGGAGGCGCCTGTCGGCGCGCCTGAGCGGCCTTCCGTCGGAGTATCCGGAAGCGGCCGACGTCCCCGTTATCCGCCGGGAAGAAGAGGACGCCGTTCGCCGTGCCCTCGACTCTCTGAGGGCAACCGACCGGGAACTGCTGCGCCTGGTTTCCTGGGATGGGCTCTCCCATCGCGAAATCGGGGTAGTGCTCGGCCTCAAAGAGGACACCGTCTCCAAACGGGTCTCCCGGGCTCAATCCCGGTTGCGGGAAAAGTTTGAGGTTCTCTATCCCGGCTCGCCCGACGTTCGGAGGCTCCAACATGAATGACCTCTTGCAGCGCATCGACCCTGCGGTGGGGTCCGTCATCGACTCCGAATCGTTGCGTGCGCGTGTCGATGAGCGGCTTGGTCTGGCCGGCACGCTCTCCCCCGTGCCCGTTCGGGTTCGCCGGCGCTGGCAGGCGGCCGCGGCCACGTTTGCGATCGTCCTCGCCATCTTCGTTCCGGTCATGTTGAGCCGCCAGGGCGCGACGCGTGAGAACTTCGCCTTCGAGCAAGCCGCCTATCAGGTGCCCGGAGTCGAGGCGGTACTTCAAGAAAGCGCAGGCGGCGGTGTGCGCACATTCGCACTCGACGGGGACACCCTGTGGGTGACCAGCGCTCTCGCCCGCCGCCTGACCAGAGTCGACGTTGCGAACAACCTGGTCGAGCGGTCGTATCTCATCGATGCCTACGTGGAAGGGGTGACGGTCGGAGGCGGCTACCTGTGGCTCCTCAGTTACGACAATGGCGGCGAAGTGCTCCGGTTCGACCCGGGCCTGGGTGTGGTCGACTCCGCCATCCCCCTCGGCGCCGAGCCGGGAGGAATGAAGTGGTATGCCGACCGTCTTTGGGTGAGCAATACGGACGGGCAACTGCTCCAGATCTCTGTTGACGGGGTGATCGAGTCGACCGCCCCCGGGGAACTCGTCGGAATGGCGTTCGGTTCGCTCTGGGTGATCGACCCCGAAACCCGGATGCTCCAGGACTACACCTCCGCCGGACCGGGAAACGTCGCGATCCCCACGGAGGGGATGCTCGTCGGTCACGTGATTGAGGGGGCTGGCTACCTCTGGGTACTCGAACGAGACCTTTCGATCGTCGGATCCGTACATCGTTACGACCTCGACGGCGGCGAGCCGACGTCGGTGCGGGTTGGCTACGGAGCACATTCGATGGTCGAGTTGGCTGGCTCGATCTGGATCGCTTCGATCTGGGACGAAACGGTCACCCGCATCGACGCCGCTACCGCGGAAGTTCTCTCGGTAAGCCCGATGCCCGGCCGCACCGGAGCCCTGGCCGCCGCTGACGGATCTCTCTGGGTGTCGTTCTATCAGCCCGGGCTTCTTGTTCGAGTCGACCCCGAGGCCGAGCTCATGGAGATCGGTGACGTGGTCGTCGATGAGGTCGTCGACGGTTATCGCTTCCTCTGCACCGGCGGAGGCGACGGACCGACGATCCTCCTCGACCCGGAATGGTGGATCGGGCCGGGGTCGTGGTCCGTGATCCAGGCCCAACTCTCCTCCGAAGCGCTGGTCTGTTCCCACGGCGCCGTCGACGATCGAGACTC
>DATEEG010000424.1:0-2003 GCA_035281305.1 Acidimicrobiia bacterium
AAGGGAGATCGCCAGAAGGAATCGGTGCTCGTCGACGACGGCCTGATCTCCGGTGCTGGACTCGACAACGATCGCCGCCCATGGCTCCTGGGTCGCCGCCGACACCACTTCGAGCGGAGCCTCGCTGAGGAGGGTTCCGCGTGCCTTGCCCACCGGCGGAGGAAAGGCCATTCCGACGCCGCCCACGGAAGGGCCACCCGGATGGGCGATGGCGACTCTCAGAACATCGGACCCGCCCGCTTCCAGGCGAGCGGCAATGGCAAGCGCCACCCCTAGCAACGATGCTCCGGCGACGGTCGGAACCGGGCTCACGTCGACGTCAGCGGCGGTTACGGCCGAACATCCTGCCCGTTGGGCGACCTCGAGGGCGGCTGCCGTGTAACCGACGACGACGTCGATGCCAGTCGGATCTTCGACTTTCGGGTACCGCCCGGACTTGGCATTTCCGTGAATCGAGACCTCCAGTCCCTCGCCCGCCAGCACGTGGGCAACCCGCAGGTCGCCATCTCCGTCAGCGAGGACGAGGGCCTTCACTGAACCCTCATGAGTAGCTGACCGGCTCCCACGATTCGGTCGGTTTGGCTTCCTCCAGGCGTTTGCGGGCGAGCGCTGCGAAGAAGGCCGCCACGGCCGCAATCACGAGCAACGGGCGCAGTTTCATCAATTCGAGTGTACGACCCGGGTCCATATTTGGTTCTCGATATCGCAATGATATCATTCTGATAAGCGGAGCAGGATGTCAGGCGAGCGCCTGATCGGTGGTGATCCCGGATGACTGATCGCAAGAGCTTTCTCCTTCGGCTGAATCCGCGCCTTCATCGGGTACTGGAGCAATGGGCGGCAGACGACATGAGGAGCCTCAACGCCCAGATCGAGTTCCTGCTTACCGGCGCCGCCCGAAGAGAGGGTCGCTTGAGGGAGGAGAGCCATCAGGACGAGACTGAAAGTGCGATCTGAATTCCCCCGTTCCGGGTGCTAACACCGCGAACCATGTCGAAATCTTGGGCGATGCGTAGCGCGGTCCTGGGGGGCGGCTTGGTCGGTTCGTTGGCTCGTCATGTGGTTCAGACCGCGGCTGACGGCGGCGGCTTCCCCTGGGGAACTCTGGCGGTCAATGTCGCCGGCGCCTTCCTGCTTGGTGTGCTGGCGAGCCGCGTCACCCGTTTCCGGCAGCCGGAGCTGGCCGCTTCATTCCTGGGAGTCGGGGCGCTCGGCGCCTTCACCACCTTTTCGGCCCTCGTGGGCCAGCTCGAGGCCATGCCGACCTTCAAGGCGGTTGCCTATGCGTCGATGAGCGTCGTTCTGGGCCTGGCAGCTGCCGTTTCCGGGATGCGCCTGGGCAGGACGCCGGCATGACGCCCGTGTGGGTCGGTGTGCTGGGCGCCGTCGGTGCTCTGGCGCGTTACGAGTTATCCCGGGCCATTCACCATCGAACCGAGCGCGGGGGAGTGGCGACGATGGCCGTCAATTTCATCGGGGCGACGCTCCTCGGATGCGTGGTTGGCTTCGATGCGCAGTCGCCGATGGACCGGGACCTGTTGACAGCCCTGAGCGTGGGATTCCTCGGAGGCTTCACAACCTTCGCGACCTGGATGCTCGACGTGGTCGTTCTGGCCGAAAATGGTCACCGGGGCAGACAGCAAGCCGCTTTGAACCTGGCATTGACCTTGATCGGCGGAATCGCCGCCTATGCCCTGTTCCGGATGCTGGTTGCGCCCTAGGCCGGCGACCACCGGGTTCAGCGGGGGACGCCGCCGGCCTGTGGCGCGGGTTCCTCCGCACCAAAACGGGGAACCGGGCCGCGTCTGATCTCCAGAGAACGGTGGGCCCACGTGGACTTGAACCACGGACCTCGTCCTTATCAGGGACGCGCTCTAACCGAGCTGAGCTATGGGCCCAATCTGGGAATCGGGAAGTGTATCGCGGCTGTCCTGGCACAGCGAGAGGGCCGGTCGCCGTGATTCGACCACAGGACCGGGAGAGCCCTACCTGATCCTCCATCA
>DATEEG010000425.1:0-7823 GCA_035281305.1 Acidimicrobiia bacterium
CGGGCCAGAGAGGTGGTCGCACCGTTCACGCCCGAGACCGTGGCCGGCTTCACCGGTATCGATCCGGGCACGATCCGGGAGGTGGCGAGGGAACTCGCAGGAGCGCCCAGCGCGGCTGTATATGGCCGCATCGGAACCCACACGGTCTCCTTCGGGACTGTCGCCTCGTGGGCGGTGGATCTCCTCAACGCGATCACCGGGAACCTCGACCGGCCGGGCGGCGCCATGTTTCCCCTGGCTGCCCATCTTCCACCGCGCCGGAAGGGCCGTTCGTTTCGCACCGGACGCTGGCACAGTCGGGTCAGAGGCTTGCCGGAGGTGCTTGGAGAGCTGCCGGTGGCGACCCTGGCTGACGAGATCGAAACTCCCGGAGACGGCCAGGTTCGTTTGCTGATCACGGTCGCCGGCAACCCTGCGCTGACCACGCCCGACTCAGGCCGGCTCGAAAAGGCTCTCGAGTCACTCGATTTCATGGTCTCGGTCGACCCGTATCTCAACGAGACCAGCTTGCATGCCGACGTAGTCCTCCCAGCTCCGTCGGCCCTGGAGCGTTCGCACTACGACCTCGCCTTCACCGGGTTGTCGGTGCGCGATTACTCCGCCTACTCACCGCAGGTCTTCGAAGGATCGGGAATGGCCGAGTTCGAGATATTGGTTCGGCTTACCGGCATCGCCCTCGGCATGGGGGCCACGGCTGACCCCGACCAGTTGGCCGGGGCCTCTTTGATGGCGGCCGTGCAAGAGGCTGTCTCCAATCCTGAGTCCAGTGTGGCAGGTCGCGACCCGACCGAGATAATTTCGATGCTCGGCGATCGGCCCTGGCCTGAGAAGTTTCTGGATCTGCTGCTCCGCCTCGGCCACCGCGGGGACGGTTTCGGTGCAGTCCCTGACGGCCTCAACCTGGACCTGCTGGAAGCGAATCCGCACGGCCTCGACTTCGGGCCGCTGGTGCCTCGCCTTCCCCAGATCCTGGTCACGGATTCCGGCCGGGTGGACCTCGTTCCTGATCAAATCGCAGCCGACCTTCCCCGCCTGATGGACCAGATTGGTCGGACTCCGACGCAGGAATTGCTGCTGATCGGTCGCCGGCAATTGCGATCGGCCAACTCCTGGCTCCACAACGTCGAGGTCCTGATGAAGGGAAAGGAGCGCTGCACGCTGCAGATCAATCCCGACGATGCTTCTCGTCTCGGGGTCTCCGATGGTGCAACGGTGGCGGTCGCATCGGCCGCAGGCAGGGTGGAGTTGCCGGCCGAGGTGACCACCGACATCAGCCGGGGCGTCGTGTCGATTCCCTACGGCTGGGGTCACGGCCTTCCCGGATCGCGAACCGCCGTGGCATCAGCCCGGCCGGGCGTCAACTCCAACATTCTGACCGACAGTGGAACGATCGATCCGTTGTCCGGCAACGCCGTTCTCAATGGGATCCCTGTGACCGTCACGGCCTCGGATTAGCGGAAAGATCTGCCGATCGATCGAATTTCAACGAAGTAGCTAGGTCTCGACTTATCCGGGGCCTCTAACTGGTACCTTGTTGCCGCTCATGGACGGGCCGATTGTCTGGCTGCTTGCTATCACTGCCTGCTACCTGCTGGGGGCGGTGCCTTTTGCGTTCTTGATCGGCGTGTTGTGCGGTGTCGACCTTCGCAAAGTCGGCACCGGCAACGTGGGTGCCGGCAATCTCACTCGGAGCGTGGGGGTTCCCGCCGGGGTGGCGGCCGCCCTGCTCGACGGGCTCAAAGGCCTGGTCCCGGTGCTCGTCTTCAACAACATGGGAATCGGCCCGGCCGTGGTTTCGGTGTCGGGATTGGCGATCGTCGCCGGGCATAACTGGTCGGTATTCATGAAAGGTCGATCGGGTCGGGGCCTGGCGCCGTCTTCCGGCCTGCTGGCCGGCATCGATTTCTCGATGTTGGTCTGGCCGGCAGGATGGGCGGCCGCAGGATGGAAGATCGGCGGTGGCCTCGGCGGTTTCATCGGATGGTCATCCCTTCCGGTTCTCGCCGCAGTCTTCCGCAAGCCGGCGCCGGTGGCGGTCGCAACGCTCGGACTCAGTGTTCTGATGATCGTTCGGCGCATGCAGGGCAATCCGGGACATGAGCCAGGGGTGAGGGCAGCCTTTTACCGGGCCGTGTTCGATCGCGATCCTGAGGAGGAGCTAGCCGCCGCGGAGGAGCCGGTCGGCCACTAATGCGGCGGTTTCATCGCCGAACCATCCTGGTGGTGGCTTCGGTGGCGGGTCTTCTCTACGCCGCGGCGCTGATCGGAGCGCTGCTCAATCTCGATGTTCCCGCCCTCACCTGGCTCGACTGGTTGATGTTGGTTGCCGCCGCCGGAGCTCAGATCGGAGGCATCTACATGTTCGGGCTCCAGTTTCGACATGGCGTCGTCGCCACCGGTGGCGATCTCAAGCCGTCCTCAGCATTCAAGGCGGCACTGGTCGGCGCCGGAGTCGCCCGCGTGATTCCGGCCGGGGGCGCCGTCACCCCGGTCGCGATGTCGTGGGTCGTGCGAAAGGAGGCGCGAGCTACGGGCGGCTCGGCTGTCAGAGCGACGGTCCTCAACTATGCGGGTCTGCTGACCGGCACGGGCTTCGCCCTTCTGTGGGTCATCAATCGCGGCCTTTTCAAGTCGCTCGAAGCCGGGACCTGGGTAGTCGGGATCATCGCTCTGGTGATCGGCCTGGTGTTGATGTTCGGCACGCGCTGGATCGGTCTCTTGAGCAACCGCCTGCCGGCGCGTCTGCGCGACATGCTTGGGCCTCCGACCGAGCGCCACGTTCCGGACACAAGGTCTCAAGCCCTCCTCTGGGCGCGGCTGGTGCTCGAAACCCTCACGTTGTTCTTGGTCATGGAGGCTTTCGACCTACATCTGACGCCGATGCAGGCTGCTGCCGGATTCGGGATCAGTCAGTTGGCTGGAGGCTTGCCGGGGACGCCGGGTGGGATCGGTTTCACCGAAGCCGGCCTCGTCGGAGCTCTGGCGGCGTTTGCCTATCCGCCGGAGGTGACCCTGGCACCGGTGCTGGTGTTCCGGGTGGTCTCCTACTGGATCCCGTTTGTGTCCGGCTTCGTAGCCGGAGGTTCGGCATTCCTGAGGGAGGAAACGGTCCCTTAAAGAGGGGGTTGGAATCGACCGATTAACCCAGCGGTGGGCCCGCCATGCCTGCCTTGAACGATCGGAACTCCTTTGTCCCGCGATCCCTTTGTCAAACTTGCAGCGGCCCTTCTGTTTGCCGGATTTTGGTTGACCGCTCTGCCGGTGGCGGCGACAGCGCCGGCGACGGTCACTCCGGCCGATGACTGCGTCGAGATAGACCACTTTCCATCTGAGCCCATCGGCGGCTCACCCTCCAAGGCCATCCTGTACTTCACCATTCCTCCCGAATTCGGTGGATGGGAGGTCGCAGTGCTCGTCGACGGCGCCTCCGGCGAAGTGGAAGGCGTGGGAACGGTGGCTGACGACGGTCTCGGCACCGTTGCGATCCCGCTCAACGCGTACGGCGCTCATGAGGTGCGGGAGGCCCTGGTGAGTCTCGGGGCCGAGGTGGTCGGGGTCGACCTGCTCCCCGGAGGTTTCACCGTCGATGCCGCCGAACCGGATTGCGACCCGGCGTCGTTGACCAGGGCCGCGTTGCCCACCACCACCACCACAGCAACTACCACCACTGAAGCCCCTTCGACCATCACCACCGGGGCTCCGACCACGACAGTCGCGACGACGCCCTTGGTGACGGAGAGTGAACTTCCCACAGTCGGCAATATCGGGACCATTCCTTGGGGCTGGATCGGGCTTGGCACCGGCTTGCCGCTGCTGCTGTTTGGCTTGTGGCTCCTGATCAGTCCCGGCCGTGACTGCGAACGGCTCCGCCGGGAGTGGGAGGCGCGGCAACGGCAGTACGACGAGATACGTCATGCCTTCGACCAAGCGCTCGCTCATCTCGAAGAGCGGCGGGCAGGGCGCTTCGAAATCGAGTCTGAGATTGCGGACATCGAGCGGACCGGCGGCATGGGCGGATCGGCCGAGGGAAGCACCCGTTTCAAGCTCATCCCGGAAGGGAGGGTGACCGAAGAGGGCTACGACGCGATCTTGCAGACCGTCCGCGACCAACTCGACAGCGCTCGCGATGGAGAGCGGATGGCGGAGGAATCGGTCGAAGAGTGGCGCCGACAACTCGAAGACGCTGCGGCCAAGGCCGAAGCCGCCCGGCGCGCGTACGAAGAGTGCATAGGCAAGGCCGTGGCCGGTCTCAGCGCACCATCGGAGGGTTCGTCGGTCGCCGGTGGCAGCCCCATGGTGGCGACAGCCCCGGAGGAGACGAGGTGCCCGGAGGGCACCCGCGAGGCCCGGCCGCTGGCGGCTCCGAGGACGTTCCGGTCATATGTGGATTTCGCGGTCGTCGTCGAGGTCGAAGAAGGTTCCGAGAGGAACGTCCGGACCGGTGAGGACCTGGCGGTCAGCCTCGGCCATCTCGGCCTGGATCTGGCCGCACTCGGGTCGCTGCTCGGAGCCCGGGGGGCGGGCGGCAACATCGCTTCCGGCGTGACCGGCGTCGGGGCCGGCAGCTACGTGAAGGGGAGCCTGGGGGTCGCCCGGGGAACGGTCGAGGGACTGCTCGCGGTCCAGGGCAACTTGGGAACCGCGTCATTTCCGATCCCGGTGCCGACCTCGCCCGAGGAGGTACTGGTGGGCCTCTTCCAGGTGACCGCCCAGTTCGGGGCCCTGGTCGCCGGCAAGGTCACCGAGTGGATGAAGATGAATCAGATCTACCGCGTGCGATCCTCCCTGTTGTTCCAGGAGGTCTCGGTGCAGCCGATCCAGATCTGGGAATGCAAAGCGGGCCAATGGGTCTGCGTCGAAAGGGTTCTCCAATACCAGGTGTCGGGACTCGAGCGCCAGCCCGGGGCTTCCCAATCGTTCCGCATCGAGGGCGACGTGTCCCGGCACCAATTCGAGTCCTACGTCAACGGGGCGACGGCGAGAGCGAAGCAAGCGATCGAAGCGTCGGCCCGGTCACTCGTCGAGTACGAACAGGCCAACGCACCCGGGCCGTGCTCATGACCCGCCGGCAAAATGGTGCAATGGCCGTTGTGGCCGGCGTGTTGTTGAGCGGCCTGGGCCTCATCGACCTGATGGGCACCCCGGCCCCGACTGACGCCATCGAAGCGGCGAACCCGACGACAACAACGGTTGTCGCGGCGCCGACGACTGCGGCTGCGATCACGACAGCTCCCCCCACGACGACTACTGCTCCCACGACAACGACGCTGGTGCTGGGCGCGAGTGCCATCGAGGTATTCGTGGCGGACTATCGGGCCGCCCTCGACAACGACGATGTCGCCTTCCTCTTTGATTGGCTCCACCCCGAAGTCAAGGACGGATACGGGTCCGACCTCTGCCGCGAGTGGGTGGCGCGCGAAATCGCCGCCCTCGAGAGCTACGAACTCACCGGGCCGCTGGTCGGGCCCAGCACGGCCACGATCTCAACTGAGAGCGGGACGTTCGAGGTCGACGACCTCTACAGCGGGCCGATCAGCTTCGTGTACCAGGGGGCCTTCTTCGAAGGCCAGGCCCAGTTCGCGGTACAAGGCGGGTCGATCTACTGGCTAGGGATTTGTCGGTAGGTCTTCGGCATCGCGGGCGAGGGGCGGGCGCCCGGGACCGGGCGGCCCCGCGAAGATCTGGGCAACTTCCATCCAGCTTCGAGCGACCTCCCCCTCGATGATCAGCGACGTGTCGAGGAAGTTGCGCCGCTGGGCGACAACCAGACAGAACTCGTCGACCGGACCGGTGACCGAGTTGGACATCTGATCGTTCCAAACCCGTTCGCGGCCGCTCGGGCCGCGCAAAGCCACCCGCACTCTTTCGGTGGGCACTTCCAACCCGCGGTTGAGGTAGCTCCAGGAGAATGTCTTCACCCCGAGCTCGGCGATGTGGAAGAGTCGTTCCGTCGGGGCTCTGCTGACGCCGAGGGCGTCGGCCACGTCGTGGCCGTGAGCCCAGGTCTCCATGAGGCGCGCAATGACAGCCGAGGTTGCCTTCATGGGCGGGCCATACCAGGGGAGCTGAGTGTCGGGGTCGACGCCCTCAAATGCCGTGACTTCCGCGGCTCTGGCCGCCCGCCACCAGGCCAATACCTGCGAAGGCTTCATCGCTCGACCCCGGTCGAGGCCGAGCGCCATGTAACTCTCGATGCCACCGGTGAGGCGGTCGTTGATTTCATCGGCGAACTTCGCAGGATCGGAGATCGCCTGGGTCTCGCGTTCATCGAAGAAGGCGAGGTGTGAGATCGTGTCGCGGATCGTCCACGGTTCGGCCGGAGTCATCTTGTCCCAGTCGGGATCGTCCAACCCGGCCAACATCCGGTCGAGCTCTTCCTGCTCAGCCCGAAGGTCGTCGATCAAGTCCCGCACCGTCAGTCGCCCCGGTTCCCGGTCATCTGTTCGAGAGCCTTGATCAGGGCATGGTTGCCTTCATGACCATGCCCGCTGGCCTGGAGGGCGCGGTACAACTGGAAGATGAGGCCGGTGGCCGGCAGGGGAGCCCCGAGATCGTCCGCGGCGTCGAGCACCAGACGCAGGTCCTTCTGCTGGAGATCGATGGTGAAACCCGGTCGCCAGTCGTCGGCGATCATCTGGGGCCCGCGATTGGCAAGCATCCACGAACCGGCGGCACCGCCTTTGACCGCGTTCAGGGTTGCCTCGAGGTCGAGGCCGGCCCGGCGGGCGAACATGAGCGCCT
This sequence comes from Acidimicrobiia bacterium, assembly GCA_035281305.1. Classification (GTDB taxonomy): domain Bacteria; phylum Actinomycetota; class Acidimicrobiia; order Spongiisociales; family ZC4RG35; genus DATEEG01. The sequence goes on from DATEEG010000425.1 coordinate 6,742, forward strand.
CGGAGACCGCCATCTGGTTGCCGACGACGAGAATCTGATTGACGAGTTTGACCAATTGGCCCGACCCGATCGGCCCGACATGAGTGATGGTCGTCGAATAGCTCTCGAGAAACGGACGGACCCGGGCGAGATCCTCGATCGAACCACCCACCATCGTCGAGAGGGTTCCCTTGCGAGCCCCTTCCGATCCGCCGCTCACGGGCGCGTCGATCCAACCGACGCCCCGAGCCGCCACCTGTGCGGCCAGGTCGCGAGTGACGGCGGGACTGATGGTGGAATGATCCACGATCAGCTGGCCATCACGAAGTCCGGGCAGCAGGCCGCCCTCGACGACGGCCACGACGTCAGAGCTGTCGGACACGCAGATCATGATGATGTCGACGGCCCCGGCCAGATCCTCGAGCGTCTCCGCTACCTCGGCACCGTGGATGGCTTCGGCCTTGGCCCTCGTTCGGTTCCAGACGGTCAGCGGATGGCCACGGGCAATCAGGTTGGAGGCCATGCCCGATCCCATGATCCCCATTCCGGCGAATCCGAGGCGATCCGTCAATTGGCTTTGCTCATCGCTACGGCACGATATCGGTTAGCTTGAAGGCCCGTGACCGAACAGGAATCGCGCCCGCGGGGATCCAGCCTCAGCTGGGCGATGATCATCCTCTGGGTGCTGATGATCCTGACGGTGCTGGGTGTGATTTTCGGAATACGTGCGGTGATCAATCGAATTCCGACGATAGATGACGTCACGTCTGCACTCGCTCCCGAGCCCTTCGAGAACATCGGCCCCACGGTCGTGCGAAGCATTCGCAGCCTCGCCAATCTCACCACGGTCGAATACGTCGAGTACACGATCGTCGAGAAGGGCACCCAGTCGGGAATCCTCAACTGGGCCACCGGCGACTCGCTGACCCTGCTAGCTGTTGCCCGCATCGGGGCCGGCGTCGATCTTTCGAACCTCGACGGCGACTCCTTCATCGTCAACCAGGACACGGGAGTCGTGACCATCTTCCTGCCAGCGGCGGAGATCCAATACATCGCCGTCGACAATGAAGCCACCCAGGTGCTCGATCGCTCCACCGGGCTCT
>DATEEG010000426.1:0-14689 GCA_035281305.1 Acidimicrobiia bacterium
TCAGTTGCTCGGCCACCCGGAGGATGCTGCCGTCCGGAGCGGGCTCGACCACGATCGACACCTGAGTCGGTTCCCCGTCACGGGTCCTCCACGTCCAGGTGATCGACTCACCCTCGACGAGGGATTCGACTGTCCCGAACACCACGGGAGCGTCATCGGTGTGAAGCAGCACCCGACCGTTGAGACGCGGCTCGATCGTCATCACTCCACCCATCCAGAGTGAGGCGAGCTCGCCGTCGACCAGGTGCTGCCAGAGCTCGGCCGTCCGCACTCCGAGCTCGACCGTTCGCTCGACCCGGGGCAGTTCCGGGCTTTGTTCACGCGGTGGCCGGTTCATGATCCTCCCATGATACGCAACTCAACGGTTGCAGGTCTGTGATAGATTCTAGTGCAACTGAACGGTTGCAAAGGAGGCCGAGTCATGCTGATTCCGACAGTCATCGAACAGACCGCCAGGGGTGAGAGAGCCTTCGACATCTACTCACAGCTCCTCGGTCAGCGGATCGTGTTCCTGGGGCGCCCGATCGACGCCGATGTCGCCAACCTGATCGTCGCCCAGTTGCTTCACCTCGAGAGTGATGATCCCGAAAAGGATGTCCACCTCTACATCAATTCTCCCGGTGGCGAGGCGTCGTCGATGATGGCGATCTATGACACCATGCAGTGCCTGCAGCCGGAGGTGGCGACTACCTGTATCGGCCTGGCCGCCTCAGCGGCGGCTGTGATCCTGGCTTCGGGCGCCCCGGGCAAGAGGATGGTGCTGCCCCACGCCAGGGTGTTGATCCATCAACCGCATGTCGTCGGCGGGATCGAGGGGCAGGCCAGCGACATCGAGATCCATGCCCGCGAGATCATCCGCCAGCGCGAGCAGATGGTGGCGATTCTGGCCCAGCACTCGGGGCAATCGATCGAACAGATTCAGAAGGACACCGATCGCGATCACTGGCTGGCGGCGGAAGAAGCAGTTGCCTATGGCCTGGCAGACGGCATCCTGTCGCCGAGCAGGCTGCCGACTGGTTTGACCACCGTCTGATGCGAAGCACTTGTGAAGGTTTTGGCATCGCTGCGGTGCCAAAACCTTCACGAACTCTGGCGCCTCTTGACCTCGGCGACGATGGCATCGAGGATGGGGTGGAGGTCGCCGATCACGGCATAGTCGGCTTTCGTCACCATGGGGGCGTCGGCGTCGGTGTTGATGGCGAGGACCTTCTTCGATGCCATCATCCCGACCCAGTGCTGGATCGCACCGGAGATGCCGCAGGCGATGTACAGGTCGGGCGCCACCCTGGTTCCGGTCTGTCCGACCTGGTCGGAGTGGGGGCGCCAGCCGCTGTTGGTGACCACCCGCGAGCACCCGACCGCTCCGCCGATCAACGCGGCCAATTCTTCCAACACTTGGAAACCCTCCGAAGATCCAACGCCGCGGCCGCCGCTGACGACCACGGGGGCAGTGGTGAGAGTGAGGCCTTCGGTCAAAGTGACGCGCTCGGTGACCCGGGTAGTGACGTGGGCTTCGGTCAGTTCCGGGGAGAAGACGGTTGCACTCGCGGCCGCACCGTAAGCCGTTGCCGTCACCGAGTGGGGCGAAACGGTGGCCAGTTTGATGAAGGCTGAAAGCGTGCACTCTTCGAGGAGGCTGCCACCCCAACGGACCCGGGTCAGATTCCAGTCCTCTCCACTCGGGACTATCCGTGTCACGTTGGCGGCGAGGGGGAGATCCAAGAGGGCAGCGAGGTGGGCCATCACTTCGTTTCCCCGTTCGGTTCCGCCGGCCAGCACCGCTGCCGGCATCTCCGCTCCGACCAGCTGGGCCAGCGATTCGGCGATTGCAAATGGGGCGTAATCGGAGAGCATCGGGTGTTCGATCTGCCAACCGCCAACTCCACAGCTTCCAACCGACACCGCTTCGACATCGCCTATCGACCCGGCGATCGTGAGGGCTTGCAGCGAGGTCTCGGTGACGAGTCCGTCGTCGTGCTCGACGAAGACGAGAACCCGGCTCACATCAGCCCTAATTCCACGAACAGGTCGACCACCGCCGGGGCGGCTTCCGGCCCGTGACCGAGGATGCTGGTGACCGACTTCTCCTCAGAGGGTGTGAACAGGCGGTCCATGACGAGCCCGCCTGGCGTGGCGAAGGCCGGAGCCGACATGATCTCTGCCTTCTTTGCTCTCAGGCGTCCCGGCAACGTGGGGTAGCGGGGGAGGTTGATGCCCTCCTTGACGGCAACGACGGCCGGCAGCGGTAATTGGTAGACCTCGAAGCCCGACCCGGTTTCACGGCGGGCGGTTACGGTGCCGGCGTTCACGTCGATGCCCTTGATGCCACTGATGACGGGACGACCGAGGGCGTGGGCAATCCGTATGCCCACCTGATAGCCGCCGGAGTCAGCGGACTCATTACCGAAGAGGATGAGGTCGAAGACCTCGTCGCGTTCGATGTCACTGATCCTGGTACTGAGAGCGGCGGCGGTCGCCTGCGGATCCCAATCGCTTCCGTCGGTGGACAGCAACACAGCGTTGTCGGCGCCGACCGACATGGCATAACGCAACTGTTCCTCGGCGTCGACCGGGCCCAGGGTCATCACCGTCACCGTGCCGCCGTGCTTTTCCTTGAGTCGGATGGCCTCCTCTACCGCGCACTCCTCGTGAGGGCTGACGGTGAACGAGAGGTGGCGGGCGTCGACGGCCCTCTCGTCGGGGGTCAGATTGATCCGGGCTCCGGGCGCCGGCACTCGTTTCACACAGACCAGGGTCTTCATGCTGCTGGAACCTTGTTGGTGGAGAAAGCTCTATGGGCTGTTTTCGTCGTTGTACGTCCAAAACGACCCTGGGTCGCGGTTTACCTAGGACTTCATCCGCTTGTCGTCGGGGTCGAAGAGCGGGGTCGATCCTGCCACCGCCACCCGCACCGGGTAGAACTCGTTCATGTACATGACGGCAAGCTCGGTGTCGACCACGGCGTGCTCCGGTGGCAGATAGGCCATGAGGAGGAACTTGCCAACCGAAGGCCCGGCTCCGGCGGTGGTGACGTACGAGGGCCGCCCCTTGTCGTCGACTATGCGGTCTCCGCCCGGGAGGGTGATGGGTTCCCGGCCGGTGGGGTACCGCTTGATCCCGTCGCGGGGAGACACGTGGTCCTCCATGGTCAATGTGCAGAGAGTCGCGGCCGGTTCCTCGTCCCTGGCTTTGATGAGGGCTTCCTTGCCGATGAAGTCGGCGGTTTTCAGTTTCGGTCGGGAGAGGCCGGCCTCGACCGGGTTGTATTCGCTCTCGAGTTCGGCTCCCATCAAGCGGTAGCCCTTCTCGATGCGTCCGGTGGTTCCGTAGACGCCGGCTCCGACGGGCACCACCCCGAAGTCCTGTCCTGCTTCCCAGAGGCGATCCCACATGGGGAGGCCCTGCTCGGTAGGGACGTAGACCTCCCAGCCCAGGTCACCCACGTAAGAAATCCGAAAGAGCCGGGCGTTGATCGAGTCGAAGTCGACTGCCTGGGTCGTGCCGTACGGGAAGGCGTCGTTGGAGAGGTCGTGGTCTGTGATCGATTGCACGAGGTCGCGGGACCGGGGTCCCCACACACCGATGGTGGTATAGGCCGAGGTGAGATCGGTCATGTGGACAGAACCGTCTTCGGGAAGGTGTCGGTTGAACCAATGCTTGTCGCGGGGCCCGTCGAAGGCGCCGGTGATCACGCGATAGTGCTCGGCGCCCAGTCGCAGAATCGTCAGGTCGGCTTTGAACCCGCCCGATTCGGTGAGGAGCGGCGTGTAGACCGATCGGCCGATCTTGACGTCGGCGTTGTTGACCGTCAGGTGCTGGATGTATTCGACGACCCCGGGGCCCGTGAAGTCGAAGATGACAAACGGCGCCAGGTCGATCATTCCCACCCGATCCCTCATCGCCAGGTGCTCGGCGTTCTGGATCGGTGACCACCAGCGGCGATCCCACTCGTGGGGGCGGTCTTCGACGCCGTATTCCGCGACCAGGGGTGCGTTCGACTCGTACCAATGCGGGCGTTCCCAGCCGCCTGCTTCGAAGTAGACCGCCCTCAGGGCCTCGGTGCGGGGATAGGCAGGTGACATCCTCTTGTTGCGTTCCGACGCCCATTGTTCACGGGGGTGGACGATGCCGTAGGTCTTGTTGAAATGCTCGGCGCAACGCGCCTTGATGTGATGCTCGGTGCGGGCATATGGGTAGAAGCGAGCGATGTCGGAGGCATGAGGGTCGAGTTCGGGGTATCCGTGGGTCATCCACTCGGCGACGGCTCGCCCCGTGCCCGGACCTTCCTTGATCCAGATGGCCGCCGCCGACCACAGGTTCTTGACTTCGACGGTCTCGCCGATGAGGGGCATGGCGTCCGGTGTCAGCGACAGCAGCCCGTTGATGGCGTACTTGATCTCGGCGCCTTCGAGGATTTCGGGCATCAGTTCGAGAGCGTCTTCGAGTTGATCGTCGAAGTCGTCGGCTGTGAACGGCAGCTCGGTGGGCGAGAATCGGGCCTCGGCGATGGAGGGGATTTCGTCGGGTGAATGAAAGATGGGCCGATGGGCATACGAGCCGACCTCCATCGAGCCACCGGTCTGGCGCTCGTACATGAACGTGTCCATGTCGCGCACGATGGGGTAAGCGAGTTCCTTGCCCGATTCCTGGAGGATCGGAATCGGGCCGACGTCGATCATCTGATGAACGGCCGGGGTCAAGGGGATGGTGGCGCCTGCCATCCTGGCGATGCGTGGACTCCAGACCCCGCACGCGATCACTACGTAGTCGGCCTCGACCCGGCCCCGGTCGGTTACAACCGCCTTGATCCGTCCTTTGGCAACCTCGAGATCGAGGATCTCGGTGTTGGCGAAGATTTGCAATGCCCCCATCCCCTGGGCGTTCTCCCGGAAGATGGTCCCGGCCCGAAGAGAATCGACCGCCGAGACCGTCGGGTAATAACAGCCGCCGAGGAGGATGTTCTCGTTGATGAAGGGGACCAACTCCTTGATCTCGGCGGGGCTGACCAGTTGGGCCTCCATGTCCCAGTTCTTGGCCGAGCTCATACGCCGCCGCAGTTCCTCCATGCGCTCGGGAGTGCGGGCTACTTCGATGCCCCCGCAAGTGACGTTGACGCCCATCGCCTCGTATTGGCGCTGGCTGTCGATGGTGAGCATCGCCATCTCTTTGTTGTGGTCGACGGGAAAAATGAAGTTGGAAGCGTGGCCGGTAGAACCACCGGGGTTGGGGAGGGGCCCCTTGTCGATTTGGACGATGTTCCGCCACCCGAGTTCGGCGAGGTGGCCGACCACCGAATTGCCAACGATGCCGGCGCCGATCACTACGACACTGGCGCTGGCGGGCAGATCACTCACGCTCTCAACTCCTTGCAACGACTCCGACGGTGCCCGCAAATGTACCCCGTAGAAACCATGGCTGAGCGGGTGGGCCCGGGGGGCCTCGGACTCCTGTGAACTCGCCCGCTGACGTGCATGATCCGCCTATTGGCGGGGTACCTTCGAGAGGTCATGGGAGGAACATGGAAAGAAACCCCTCGCTCTGGGTAAAGACCACCCCAGGCACCGAATTCCCGAAGCTGGATCGCGACATCGAAGCCGACGTGATCGTGGTCGGCTCCGGGATCACGGGCCTCACGACTGCCCGCTTGCTCGCTGAACGTGGCCTTTCGGTCGTTGTTATCGAGGCGCGCAAGCTGTGTTACGGCGTCACCGGATTCACGACTGCCAAGGTGACGGCGCTGCACTCAGCCATCTATCACGAGTTGGCGGAGGCCTGGGACGACGAGACTGCGGCTGTGTACGCCGCGGCCAACCAGGCGGCAGTAGCGAAGGTCAAAGAACTGGTGGCAGCCGACGCCATCGAGTGCGACCTGCGGGAGGCTGTCGCCTACACCTACTCCGCGGGTATCGAAGGCGTCGGCACGATCGAAAGTGAAGTCGAGGCCGCCCGGCGCGCCGGCCTCGACGTCTCGTTTACCACCGAGACGGAACTCCCCTATGAGGTCGCCGGGGCGGTGCGGTTGGAGGGCCAGGCCCAGTTCCACCCGCGGCGCTATTGCCTGGGGCTGGCCTCGGCTCTGGTCGACAAGGGAGGCCTCATCTTCGAGAACAGTCCGGCGCTCCAACTGGATTCGGAAGCGGGGACGGTCACCACCGATGTCGCCACGGCCCGGGCCGGGGCAGTGGTCGTGGCCACCCACATCCCCTTCGTCAACAGGGGCGGCCACTTCGCCCGCATGACTCCATCCCGGTCATACGCGGTAGCCCTCATCTCGAGTGCCGACGCCATGGAGGGCATGTACATCAGCATCGATCAACCGACCCGCTCCCTCCGATCGACCGGCGACGGGTATCTGATCGTGGGAGGGGAAGGCCACCCGGTCGCAGCCGAGCACGACACCACTCGGCGCTATCAGGCCCTCGAAACCTGGTCATCGGAGGTGTTCCCCGAGGCCGCTGTGGCGTTCCGCTGGGCGGCCCAGGACTATCGCAGCGCCGACCGACTGCCTTATATCGGTCGACTCAGCAGGAAGGCGGCCCGGGTATTCGTCGCCACCGGGTTCGCCAAATGGGGTATGACCAACGGCACCGCGGCGGCCATGATCATCGCCGACCTGATCGAGGGAATCGAAAACCCCTGGGCGGCGACATTCGACGCGACCCGGACCAGCATTGCCCGCGGATTGGCCGATGTCGTCAGCGCCAACCTCGAGGTGGCCAAGCACTTCGTAGGGGATCGAATCAGCACGATCGGCCGCTCGCCCGTCGCCGAGCTTGAACCGGGCACCGGAGCCGTGAGTTCGTCGGGCGGGGAGACCGTGGCATCCTTTCTCGACGAAGCCGGCGTGCTTCACACGGTCTCGGCGACCTGCACCCACCTGGGGTGCTTGGTTTCTTTCAACACCGCCGAGCGGTCCTGGGATTGTCCGTGTCACGGCTCCCGGTTCGACATCGACGGCCGCGTCTTGCAGGGGCCGGCCATCAAGGATCTCGCGGCAAGGAGTGCCCCACCCCGGCCGGCGTCCGGCGACGATGCCGGCGAAGAGGACGCCTAGGAGGAAGCGGGCGGCGGGCAGATCGGGGCTCGACGAACCTACGAGGGCCGGCAGCTATGGTGCCGTCCCGAGCCTCGAGGGAGATTTCGAATGTCAGGCCCTATGGCCGGGTTGCGTAAACGCCCGCTCGGTTCAGCCAGCGGTCTGTTCGTCACCGATGTCGGACTGGGCCTCTGGGCGGTCGCGGGCGGTGAATGGGGCCCCGGCGACGATGCCGACAGCCTGGCCGCGATCGAGGCCGCTTTCGATGCCGGCGTCAATTTCTTCGATACCGCCGACGTGTATGGCGCCGGCCACTCCGAGGAGCTGCTGGGCAGGTCCATGACGGGTCGGCGCGATCGTTTCATCGTGGCTACCAAGATCGGTTGGACTGACTTCGATCGGGACAGGGATCGTTCGCAATACGACACGGTCGAAAAGCTCGTGGCCGGGGTTACGGGTTCGCTGCGCCGGCTCGGGACCGACTACGTCGACGTGATCCAATGCCACGTCGGATATCCGGAGCCGAACACGGGGGTCTTCATCGAGGGATTCCGGCGCCTGAAGGAAGCCGGCATGGTGCGAGCCTGGGGCGTGAGCACCAGCGATATCGACCATCTGCGGCGATTCAACGGAGAGGGCGACTGCGGGGTTCTGCAGGTGGACTACTCGATCCTCAACCGCTTGCCCGAACGCGAGATCTTTCCATATTGTCAGGAGCACGGGATCGGCGTGATCGTGCGAGGCCCGTTGGGCATGGGCCTGCTTACCGGAAAGTTCGCTGCAGATGACATGTTCCCGGAGGGTGACTTTCGGAGGGGCTGGATCGAGGATCCTTCGCAACGCTCGCAGTTTCTGGCTGACCTCGCCATCGTCGAAGAACTGAAGGCCGTTGTCCCTTCGGGGGAATCGTTGTCGCAGTTCGCACTTCGCTTTGTCCTGTCCCACCCGGCGGTGTCCACGGTGATTCCGGGTGCCCGCAACCAAAAACAGGCCGAAGCCAACGTAGCGGCGGGGCGCCAGCCGCTGCTCTCCCCGAGCGAGCTCGCCGCCATTGACCGGATCGTGGCTCCCGGCGGTGGGCGACGGGTTTGGCCAGCCTGATGCCGGCTCCTCGTTGTAGGCGGGTGCGATCGGCTCGGTAGCCTGGCAACCCGATGGATCGTCGCAGTCTTCCGTCAGTCGATCAGTTTGTGTCCGCTCTGGGCTCCTGGCCCCTGCCTCGCTCGATCATCACCGAGGTGGCGCGGTCCGTGATCGACCGGGCGCGGGGAGAAGGCCCCGACACCGCCAACCTCGAGGGGGAGGCACGAAGGTTGCTCGCGGTCCTGGCTCGTGCCCGCCTGCGAACCGTGATCAACGCGACGGGCGTGATCCTCCACACCAATCTGGGGCGATCGCCTCTCGCCCCCGAGGCAGCCCGGGCCGCTTACGAGGCATCAGTCGGATACACCAACATCGAGCTCGACGTCGAGTCTGGACATCGGGGACGGCGCGGTCGATTCCTGCTGGAGCTCCTTGCCGACCTGACAGGGGCCGAGGATGCTTTGGTTGTCAACAACAACGCCGGCGCTCTGATGCTGACTCTGTCCGCGATTGCCTCCGGCCGCGAAGTGGTGGTGTCACGGGGCGAGTTGATCGAGATCGGCGGGGCCTACCGGCTGCCGTCGATAATCGCTGCGGGTGGGGCAGCGCTGGTCGAGGTGGGCACTACGAACCGGACGCGATTGTCCGATTACGCAGCGGCAGTATCGGAGAAGACCGCCGCGCTTCTCAAGGTCCACACTTCGAACTATCAGGTCGTCGGGTTTACCGAGGACGCGAGCCTGCCCGAACTTGTCGCGCTCGGGGCGGAAACCGGCACTTCGACGGTTTTCGATCAGGGCTCGGGCCTAATCGACGAGAGGGTGAAGTGGGTCGGCGGAGCTCCGCCGGCCTGGCTGGCGGGCGAGCCCGGAGTCCGGCAAGCGGTCGAGGCCGGAGCCGATCTTGTGCTGTTCTCGGGCGACAAGCTCTTCGGAGGCCCCCAGGCCGGGGTGGTGGTAGGACGTTCCGAGATCATCACCAGACTCGCCCGCCATCCATTGGCCCGGGCGTTGCGGGTGGACGGCGCGACGGTCGCCGCACTGACCGCGACCGCTTCGATGTATGCCGACGGCCGTGGCGCGGAGATCCCGGTGTGGCAAATGGCCACCGCCAGCTATCCCGAGCTGAAGACGAGAGCCGACCAGATCGTTGCCCGGGTTGGAGGGGACAGACTGGCGATCGAAGCCGGAGCTTCGGTTCTGGGGGCCGGGTCGGTGCCCGGGGCCAGCGTTGCCAGCCCGGTGATCCTCATCACCGGCCAAGCCGACAAGATCTTTGATTCTCTCCTGGCGGGCGACCCCCCCGTGCTGGCTCGTCGTGACGCCGGCCGCGTCATCGTCGACCTCAGAGCGATCCCCTCCGCCGACGACGATCGCCTGGTCGCGGCACTCTCGCTGGCATGCCGGTCGTAGCGACGGCCGGCCACGTAGATCATGGCAAGTCGACGCTCGTCCAGGCTTTGACCGGACGCGACCCGGATCGGTGGGCGGAGGAGAAACGGCGGGGGATGACGATCGACCTGGGCTTCGCCTGGGCGACGCTTCCCAGCGGCCGGCGGGTTTCCTTCGTCGACGTCCCCGGCCATCGCCGCTTCATGAGCAACATGCTTGCAGGGGTCGGTCCCGTTGACGCCGCCCTGCTGGTGGTTGCCGCCGACGAAGGATGGATGCCGCAATCCGAAGAGCACCTGGCAGTGCTCGACTTGCTCGGAATCGACCGGGCTGTCGTGGCGCTCACCAAGAGCGATCGCGTCGACGCCGCGATTCTCCGTGAGCGGATGGGGGAGATTTCCGAGCGCCTGGCCGGTACGAGCCTGGAGGGATCCCCGGTCATCGCCCTCTCGGCCCTGACCGGCCACGGCCTCGACGACCTCCGGGAGTCGTTGGATCGCACCTTTGGCGAGTCAGCCATGGTCGCCGCCGCCGACGGAAGAGGGCGCCCGCGGCTGTGGGTCGACAGGTCCTTCTCGATCCAGGGCGCCGGCACTGTTGTCACGGGCACACTCACCGGAGGCACCCTCGCCGTGGGTGACGAGGTGGCAGTCTGGCCGGGATCGCTGATGGCCCGCATTCGATCGCTGCAGTCGAGCGAGGAGACCGTCGATCGCATCGGCCCGTCGACGAGGGTGGCGATCAATCTCGCCGGGATCGACCGGGAAGCGGTGAAGCGGGGAGCGATGGTCTCCCTTCCCGGATCTATGCACCCCACCAAGCGCGTGCTGGTTGGAATGAGGAGGGCCCGCTATGAAGGTGAGCTGACGGAGCGCGGCTCGTACCTCCTGTACGTCGGCACCTACGGGGCCAAGACATCGTGGAGGTTGTTGGAGGAGGCGCCGCCCGCTCATGGCCGCCCAACCGTCGCCCTGCTCGAGGTCGAGCAGTCACTCAACGTGGAGGCAGGAGATCGCTTCATCATCCGGGACTCAGGACGCCAGGTGGTCATCGGCGGGGGCAGCGTCCTCGATTCCGATCCCCCTCGTCGTCGACAGGAGGCCCGGCGCCTCGGCGTTGCCTTGGCTGAGGTCGTCGAACTTGGTCCCGACGTGGTCGCTTCGGTGATGCTGAAGCACGGCGGGCGCGGTTCGCTGGAAGCTCTCTCCGCAAGGTCGGGGGGAGGAGTCCCGCGGGACGCTGTCGTGGCGGGTGATGTCGCCGTTTCCAGGGACGAGGCAGTCCGGCTGGCGTCGGCCCTGGAGGCTGAAGTCGCCTCGTTCCATCGGACCAATCGCCTGGAGAAGGGGATCGGGCTTGGCCAGCTGGCTGTCGCCCTCAACCTCGATCAGGAGATGACCCGGGCAATCGTCGGGTCGACCGAACTCGAACTATCCGGTTCCGTCGTATCTGCGAGGGGCCGCCAGAGAGACGAGATCGATTTTGATCCGAGATGGACGACGGCCAAAGGTGTACTGGAAGCAGCCGGGATGGCGCCACCGCCCATCAAGGAGCTGGGACTCGACGGAGAACTATTGCGAATTCTGGTTCGCTCGGGTCGGCTGGTGAGGGTTTCGGATGACCTGGTTTATCTGCCAGAGGAAGCCACTCGCATGTTGGAGTTGCTGAAGTCGATCGGCGGGCCGTTCAGCGTCAGCGAGTTCAGGCAGAAGGCAGGAATCTCCCGAAAACATGCAGTGCCGTTTCTCGAGTACACAGATCGCGAGGGCGTCACGTTGCGCAGCGGTGATCTCAGAACCGTGCGCGCCTGAAGGCCCGATTTGATTAGGAATGGCCCGGTTAGCCTGCCCGACGGAGGCGTCCGAGTGCCTGGTGGGCTCCTCGGTCTTCAAAACCGATGGGGGGTCGCTAGATCCCCGGCGGGTTCGATTCCCGTCCGCCTCCGCCATAGCCATCGCGACTATTGGAGAGCGATGTGGGGCTGTCCGGCCGCGATTTCGCCGATCACACCGGCGGCGAGAGTGCCGGCGGCAATCAGGGCGTGGACCAGGTCATCTGACCGGCCGGAAGGCACGGCGATCAAAAGCCCACCCGAGGTCTGAGCGTCGGCGAGGATTCGAACCGTGGTCTCGTCGACTTGGCCACGGGAAAGGAAGGGTGCGACCGAGGTGAGGTTGCGTTCGCTGCCACCGGCGTACACGCCCGCTTCGACCAGTTGGCGGACACCGTTCAGGACCGGCACCGCCTCGACTTCGATGACGGCGCCGACATTCGAAGCGATCGCCATCTCCCGCAGGTGCCCGAGGAGGCCGAATCCGGTGATGTCGGTGGCGCCTTTGACACCGACCTCCTGCATCGGGATAACGGCGTCGGCATTGAGTGCCGTCATATTCGCAATCGCCGCCTCGGCGAGTTCGGGGGGACAGACGCCGCGTTTCAAAGCGGTGGTGATGACTCCCATCCCGAGCGGCTTGGTCAAGATCAAGCGGTCGCCCGGGCGGGCGCCGGCGTTGGTGATCACTCTGTCGCGAGGGACCAACCCGGTAACGGCGAATCCGTACTTGGGCTCGGGATCGTCGATCGAGTGTCCCCCGACAATCGTGGTACCGCTCTTGGCCATCGTGTCGGCGCCGCCCCGAATGACCTCGGCGAGGACCTCGAATGGGAGGCCCTGTCGCGGCCAACTGACCAACTGGAGGGCCGTGATGGGTGTCCCTCCCATGGCATACACATCGGAGAGAGCATTGGCCGCCGCGATCCGTCCCCAGTCGTAAGGATCGTCGACGATGGGTGTGAAGAAATCGACCGTTTGTACGAGCGTCTCTCCGGACGCCAATTCCCACACGCCGGCGTCGTCAGCCGTCTGCAAACCGACGATCAGGTGGGGAGAAGACGTGGCGGGGTGATCGAGCAGCGGCCCGATGATCGACCCGAGGTCGTCGGCGCTGAGCTTGCAGGCGCACCCGGCCCCGTGGGAGAACGCGGTGAGTCGCAGGTCGGACACCCGCACGAGCGTAACGCCCCCTCTCGACCCCCACGCCGGTCGGCAGAGATCTAGGACAGCTCTACCAGTGCCCCCTACCCCTGGCCGCCTATTCGGCGTCCAGCGGTACCTTCCCCCCACCTTTCGGTGGGGGGACAAAGCCGAAGGTGTGTTGGCCTTTGTCCCCTCGGCCGTAGGCCGGGGGGAAGGTTCCTGCCGCCGAGGAACGAGGCGGGAGGTAGGGGGGCTACCTAAACCCGTCCTCAAGGCTCTAGGACAAGTTCGCCGGTGCCCCCTCCGAGGTTTTGACCGGGTCGTTCAGTTTTGCCAGGCGTTCGATCAGGTCGACCACCCGGCTCGAGTAGCCCCATTCATTGTCGTACCACGACAGCACCTTGACGAGGGTTCCGCCCAGCACCTGGGTGCCGCCGGCGTCGAATACAGAACTGTGGGGATTGCCGATTATGTCGGTAGAAACGATCGGATCGTCGGTGTATTGCATGACCCCCGACATCGCTCCGTCGGCGGCTGCCTTCACCGCTGAATTGATCTCCTCGACCGAGACCGACCGATCAAGCTCCAACACCAGGTCGACGGTGGAACCGTCTGGCACCGGCACCCTCATGGCGATGCCGTGCAATTTGCCGGCCAGTTTCGGGTAGACCTTGCCGACGGCCTTGGCCGCGCCGGTCGTGGTGGGGATGATGTTTTCGGTTGCAGCACGGCTACGACGGAGGTCCTTGTGGGGCACGTCCGCCAGGCGCTGATCGTTGGTGTAGGCGTGCACGGTCGTCATCAAGCCCCGCTTGATTCCAAACGCTTCGTCGAGAACCTTGACAAGCGGAGCCAGGCAGTTCGTGGTGCAAGACGCATTGGAGACGATGACGTCTGAGTCGTCCAGTTCGGAGTCGTTGACCCCCAGCACCACCGTCTGGTCGATCTCATCATCCGCCGGCACCGTCAGGATCACCCGCTTGGCCCCGGCATCGAGGTGCTTCTGGAGCGACTCGCGAGTGCGAAAGACCCCCGTGGCTTCGATCACGACGTCGATGGCGAGGTCCTTCCACGGAAGCGCAGCCGGGTTTCGTTCCATCAGCATCTTGACCCGGTGGGTGCCAGTCGTCATGACACCGTCGGCGACCTCCACTTTCTGCCCGAACGGACCCATTACCGAGTCGTACTCCAAGAGGTAGGCCAAGACCTCATCATCGGCCAGGTCATTGATGGCGACGATCTCGATGCCGGATTCGGGCCGTTCGGCGATGATCCTGAATACGGCTCGACCGATCCGACCGAATCCGTTGATAGCGACTCTGATCGCACTGGTTGTCATGACTCACCACCGTTGCTCAATTGGGCGCTCATCAGTTCCAATACCTCCACCAGTCGGGCTGAATAGCCCCACCCGTTGTTGAACCAGGTGATGGTCTTGACCATCGTCTCCTCCATGACCATGGTCGCCAGGCTGTCGAAGACCCCGGAATAGGTCGAGGCTTTGACGTCGGACGACACGATCGGGTCCGAGGTGAACTCGATCACGTTCCGAAACCTACCCGAAGCGGCTGCGGCCACCGCCGCGTTGACGGCCTCCTTGCTGGTGGGCTGGCGGACGATCGCAGTGAGGTCGATCGTCGAACCGTCCATGACCGGCACGTTGAGGGCCATCGCCGATATGCGCCCACTCAACTCGGGCATCACCTGAGCGAGGATCTCGGGGGAGTTGGTCTCGGCCGGAATGATGTTCTCTCCGGCAGCCCGAGAACTCCGAAAGCCCGTTCCAGGCACGTCGGCGAGGCGCTGGTCGTTGGTGATGGCGTGAACTGTCGTAAAGAAGGCGCGGTCGATGCCCAGGGCATTGTCGAGAATCCGCAGGATCGGGGCCACCGCGTTCGAGGTGTTGGAGCCGAGTGCCACCACGTCGGTATCGGGAGTCAGGACGCTGTCGTTGATCCCACGCAGGAGGACCGGAACCTCGCCGGGCTTCTCCGGAGTGGAGGCAATGACGACCTTCTTGGCTCCGGCCGCCAGATGGGCCCTGGCCTCCTCGAGGGTGCGGTGCTTGCCGGTGGCTTCCACCACCAGGTCGACCCCCAGCGACTTCCAGTCGGCGTCGCCGGGCGCCTTGGCATTTAGAAAGGCGATGGAATGGTCGTCGACCTGGAGAGTGCCGTTGTCGTACGAGACGGGCTGGGGGAA
>DATEEG010000427.1:0-2807 GCA_035281305.1 Acidimicrobiia bacterium
TTGATTCGGCGTCTGGCGTCTGCGTTGCCGCGGAGCTTTTGCATCAAGCTCCGGTCCGGTCTCCTCTCCGGCCATTAAGCTCCGGCGCCGATGAGCGATCTTCTCGCCCAAGCGGCGGCGGCGCTGAATGCGCCTGAAGCGATTGTGAAGCGGTCGGCCGAGGCCCGTGCCCGAGCCGGTGGTCTGGCCACGGACGAGGTGCTGGCTGCGTGGGCCGGCGGTGGGTCAGTCGCGGCGACGGCCCCACCTGCGACCGCCCCTCCTCCCGCAGCCGAGCCGGCGATGGTTGAAACCCAACAGTCCTCGTCACCGGCCCCGGCCCCGGCACAGGCTGTCGAAGCTCCGGTTGCGGCTGTGGCAGTCGCCGAACCTCTGATCGCCGAAGAAGTCGAAATTCACGAACCCGTCGCCCTTGGCCAGCGGGTCAGGACCGCCGGACGAATCGGAGCCTGGACCGGGGCGTTGCTGGGGTTGATCGGTGCCCTGATAGCGTCGACCTGGCTCTTGACTGCGGCGTCCCTCGACGGCGCCGAAGGCGATTTCAGCCCATCGGTTCTCGTCACGGGCTCGCGGTTCGTGCTGGGCACCGCCCTCCTGTCCGTCGTGTTCGGTCTCATCGTGGCCACCCTGTCGCGCACCTTGACCGGATGGCTCCGACCCGGGGCGTCCCTGGCCGGTCACCAGGGAGTCACCCGATTGATCGGGGCGGGCGTCGGTTTGGTCCTCGGCCTCGCGGCCGGGTCGGTGCTCACGTCGGCGTTCGGCGTTCCAGTCGAGGGGACCGAAGGTCTCATCATGTTGCCGGTCCTCTCCGCTTTGATCGTCGTCCTGCTGGGCGGTGCGGCCCTGGGGTGGATAACCGCCGCACTGGTTCAGGTTGTCGGAGTCCCGGCGAGTCTGTTCGAGAGCGAGTCGCACGAGGTCGATGCCGTTCGGGCCCGGCTGGGCTCGGCCATCGGCGTCCCGCTGGCCGGCGTCATCGCGCTGTTCGTCCTGGTGGTGCCCTTCGCCTACGTATTGATCGAGTCGAACCACATGGCATCCGGAGGCGCCGCCATCCTCGCAATCATCGTCTCCGCGAGCATTCTCGGGATCGCGGGGGTCTCTGCCTCGAGGCCCGGGATGAAGATCCGCAGGGGTGAGTTCGCAGTTGCCCTGGGAGGCATCGGCGTCGTGATCCTCATAATCGTCGCCGTCTTCCTGGCGAGAAGCGAAGGCGACCACGAGGAGGAGGCGCCGCCGGAATCAGCCTCGGCCTCGGTCCTGGACGGGATGTGACCCAGGCGCCCCTCGTACGCCCCCGGAGCGACCGCGAACCTAATGCTATTTCGTGCGGAAACCGCACGAAATAGCATTCAGATCGGCAGAAACTCAATGCAGGTTCAGGCGGAAACCGCACCGCATAGCATTAGGTTCGCGGTCTTAAGCGTCTTCGAGGGTGGTTGCCACCAACTGGTCGCCGCGACGCTCCCAACCGACCTTGACCGGGGTTCCGTCTCTGAGATGGTCGCGCAGGTGGGGAAGGGGATAGGCGTAGACCCCATCATCAGCCGGCACGAAGATCATCTCATCGCCTTCGACCAGGAGGGTGAACGAACGGACTTCCGTCAGGTCGCCGTCGACGTTGATCACGCTGCCGATGACGGTGCCCGATGTCTGGGCGCAGGACGTCGCCACCAGCAATCCCAGCACCGTGAGCCTCAGTTGCCGGGCACCTCTCATACCGGAGTGCGCAGGTCCTGTTCGATCCGGTCCCACCGCTTCTCGTCGTTGGCCCACTTGAACCACGTTATGGATATCACCGCCCAGAGCAGCAGCGTGCCCCCCAGCTTCATGATGAGCCCGGCAATGGTCTGGTCCTCAACCGCCGACAGTCCGTAAGCCAGAGCTGAATCACCGTATGCGGGGTAGAGCGGAACGTGGCTGAAGGTGAGAAAGCTGGCCGGGATGGTCGGCAGGATCGAATTCAGCAAGAGGTAGATCATTCGCGCCGGCGGTCGCAGCTGCGGGACGACGGTCGAGCGTGAGACCACCGGGATCCACATCAGGATGCCGGACAAGAACAGAAAAGAGTGAATCAGGAAGTGGGCCGCTTCGTTGCGGAGAGACAGGGCCACGGCTTCGGGCCAGTGGCTGGCGATCATGCCGAGGTTGAAGATGGCAAACGCGGCGCCGGGCCGAGCCAGGTACCTCAGCCAGGGAAGCACCAGTCGATGTCCGAAGAGGTGATCGGACGTCTGGCGAGTCAGGCCCAGGAGCATCAAGGGAGGAGCGACCAGGGTCATGACCAGGTGGTTGGTCATATGGACCCAGTACAAAGAAGTTTCGGCAAGGTCGTGCAGGGGCCAGTTCGACACCACCAGGAGGAGGAGGAGCCCGGTGTAGAACGCCGCCATCTCACCGGAGCCGGGCGGTGGAGCCAGAGGACGGAGGCGTGGTCGCACCCGGGCGTTGAGGAACCAATAGCCCAGGCCGATGACCCCCATCACCAGCCAGACGTCGACGTGAACGTGCCAGGCCGGCAGCATCGACCTCACGCTCCCGCTGCCAGGACTCCGAACCCGATCAGGACC
Source organism: Acidimicrobiia bacterium (assembly GCA_035281305.1). Lineage (GTDB taxonomy): Bacteria > Actinomycetota > Acidimicrobiia > Spongiisociales > ZC4RG35 > DATEEG01. The sequence goes on from DATEEG010000427.1 coordinate 2,574, forward strand.
ACGGCGTACAGCGTGAACGCCAGTACAAAGCCGACGGCGAAGAAACGACTGACCATCGGCTTCTCGAAGCGCAAATGCATGTACCAGCCGATGACGATCACGAATTTGAGGAAAGCCAGAATCAAAAGGGCGGCGGTGTTGATCCATCCGAGGTTGAGCGACTCGTTGATGTAAAACAGTGCCACTTCGATAGCGGTGAGTACCGCCAGCCCGATCGCAATCTTGACGTACTGA
>DATEEG010000428.1:0-5198 GCA_035281305.1 Acidimicrobiia bacterium
GTCGGGCCAGAACGAGAAGGTCGTCGACCAGGCGTTTCATCCTCTTGCTCTCCGCGTCGATTCGTCGGACCGCGTGGGCAGCTTCCTCGGGATCAGACAAGGCTCCCGTTCGATAGAGTTCCGTGTATCCGGCGATGGCAGCCAGGGGGGTCCGCAATTCGTGCGAGGCATCTGCGACGAATTGCTTGAGCTTTTCGTTAGCCCGGGCCTCGGCGGCAAATGCTCCCTCGAGGCTCGCCAGCATGTGATTGAGGGCAGTGCCCAGTTGGCCCAGTTCGGACTCGGGGTCGGCCGGAGGAACTCTTCGTGTGAGGTCGCCATCGGCAATCGCCGACGCCGTCTCGATCATCTGCTCAACCGGCCTCATGCCACGTCGGACGGTGTACCAGACGGCGAGCGCGCCGATCAGCAACACCGCAGCCCCCGTCGACAAGAGTCGCTGGGTGATGGCTCGGGTTGCCGTCGCTACCTCGCGCAGTGGTTGAGCAAACATCACCGTGAAGCCTTCCTCGGTGCGAACCACTCCGGCCCGGTATTCGAAAGCGCCGTCCAAAGCCGGGATCGTGAGGATTCGGGCCGAGGGCTCGGGGAGATCGATCAGGGAGCTTGCATCCGGGAGGGGATCTGGATCCTCCGTCAGCCCTGAGGGTGAGACGCTGACGATTTCTCCACCTGGCCCGATGATCATCTCGGCCAGGAATCGATCCGCCCCCGGCCCCGCTGCTCCTCCGGGACGGGGTCGATGGGGGTCGACCCGACCTGCCTGACCAAGAACGGTGACGATGCGGTCATCGATCTGACTGATGAGAACTCGCCGGGTGGAGCGAACGGCTGCCACTCCGACTATCGCGACAACCACCAGCAGCAACACCGTGAAAGCAATGATGAGACGGGCGCGCAGGGTCACGGCTGCTTTGAGGTGTTGCGGAGCACGTAGCCGAACCCGCGGACCGTCTCGATACTCGAGCCGCTGCCCTCGCCAAGCTTCTTTCGCAGGTAACCGACGTAGGTTTCGACAATCCCGGCGTTGCCCCCGAAGTCGTACTCCCACACGTAGTCGAGGATCTGATCTTTGGACAGGACCCGGTCCTGGTTGAGCATGAGGTACCGCAGGAGCCGGTACTCGGTGGGAGACAGTTGCACCTGGACCCCGTGGTCCCAAACCCGGTGAGCGTCTTCGTCGATGACAAGCTCGCCGCTGGCGATTCGACGGGGCCCGGCCCCGCCTCCTTTCGATCGGCGCAGGAGGGCTCCGATCCTGAGGCTGAGCTCCTCCAGGCTGAAAGGTTTGGTGAGATAGTCGTCACCGCCCTGGCGGAACCCGGATCGGAGATCTTCGAGGTTGTCGCGGGCGGTCAGAAAAATGACTGGCATCTCATGTCCGTCTCGACGAAGGCGACGACACACCTCGAAGCCGTCGAGATCGGGCATGTTGACGTCGAGAACCACCAAATCCGGTGGGGCTGTCTTGACCGACCTGAGAGCGTCGAACCCGTTTTGCTCGGTGGTCACCTGATATCCGGCGAACCGCAAGGCGGTGGCGACGAGGTCGACCAGGGAGTCCTCGTCATCGACCACCAGCAGCCGTGGCCCACCAGGAGAAGAGTCGGCGTTTCTGGAGTATGGGGTGCTCATCACCTATGAGTTTCCTTGGAATCACCCCTGATTATCCGTGAACCAGCTGGGAATGGGCTGAGAGACCGGCCTTCGAGGCGCCTCGAGACTCGACTGCCTGGTCGCCTCCCTCGTCGAGAAAGGGCCCCGGCGCCCGGGACCCTTTCTCTTGTGCGGAAGCAAATCCTCTTAAGCCTTGACCAGCTCCGTCTCGATTTCGAGCTTGACCTTCTTGGAGAGAAGGACTCCGCCGGTCTCGAGAGCGACATTCCAGGTGAGGCCCCATTCCTCCCGGTCGACTTCAGTGCTGGCCGAAAAGCCGGCGACCGTCTTGCCCCAGGGGTTGGTATTGGTTCCTTCGAAGATGACATCAAGAGTGACTGGCTTGGTCACGTCCTTGATCGTGAGGTCACCGGTCATCAACCACTGGCCATCCTCTTCCCGGATATCGGTGCTGACAAACCGGATGTTGGGGTAGCTGGCCGCATCGAAGAAGTCCGGTGAGATCAGGTGAGCATCGCGGTCGGGTGCACCCGTCGTAACGGAAGCAACGGCGATCGTTACGTCGACTTTGCTGTCGGTGAGATTCTCGGCGACCTCGACGCTGCCCTCGAAGTCCGGGAAGGTACCGCGAACCTTGGTGACCATCATGTGACGGGCGATGAAGGTGAGGGCGGTGTGAGTCTTGTCCAAGGTCCAGGTGCCAACCGGGAGGTTGATTCGAGTCTTGGTTGTCATGGAGTGCTCCTTGTTCGGCGATCGGCCTGCGGCCCATCGCAGTTGTTCGTTGCGTTTCATGATAGTTGCATATCGCAATAATTGCAAGTAGGAAGGATAAGAGGTAATATCTGCCTGTGTCCCGCATCCCCTCAGCTACTCAACTACGCGCCTGGCGATCGATGGCGATGGTCCATAACGCTCTCGTCGAGTCCCTGGAAGCTGAGCTCTGGGAGTCCCGCCGGCTCCACTTTGGCTGGTACGACGTGCTCGTGACCATCCGGCTATGGGGTGGATCGATGCGAATGTCCGAGCTGGCGGAAATGGCCTTGATCAGCCGCAGCGCCGCTACTCGCCTGGTCGACAAGATCGAAGAGGCCGGATATGTCGAACGCCACGTTTGCCCTACCGACCGCCGGGGGATGGTGGTCTCCCTGACCCCCGAGGGCAGGAAGGTGCAAGAGCGGGCCGCTCCGATCGTGCTGAGGCAACTGCAGGATCACTTCGGCCGCTACCTCGATCAGCAGCAGGCGGAAGCCATGGCGGAGACCTTCGAGCGAATCCTGGAAGGCGAAGGGGTTCGGATACCGGTCCGCGCCGCCGTCCCGGTCGTGGCTTGATCCTCGCCTGACAACCGCAACTCGGACCCCGTCCAGTCTGAATACGCTTTGGCACGGGAAACGGTCGGATCGAAGGAGGATTTGATGGATAGTCGTGCTCATGCCGTCTGGCAGGGAACCTTGGCCGAAGGCAGCGGTGAAGCAACACTGGCGACGGGCATCGGCGGCCCCCTGCCGATGAGTTGGCCGAGCCGCACCGAGGCCGCGGCCGGCAAAACGAGTCCTGAAGAGTTGATCGCCGCGGCGCACGCGGCCTGTTATTCGATGGCCCTGGCGGGCGGACTGGGTCGCGCCGGGTTCACTCCCACCAAGCTGGAGACCGACGCCACGGCCAGCTTCGAGAAGACCGAGCCCGGTTGGCGTATGACCCGGATGGCCCTGCGGGTCGTCGGGGACGTCCCCGGGATCGATCAGGCGGCGTTCATCCAGGCTGCCACGGCCGCCAAAGACGGTTGTCCGGTATCAAACGCTCTCAAAGGCAACGTTGAGATCACCATCGAGGCGGCCCTGGCTTAGCCATCCGTCCCGGTCATCAATTGGACGGTGTTGCCGTCGGAATCCGAATAGGTGGCGACCAGTCCTCCCCATGGCTCGGGCGATGGGGCCCGGAGGCAGGGGACTCCGGCCGTCGTCAGTCGCCCATGGGCGGCATGAATGTCCGTTACCGCCAGGTTGATCATGATCCGGAGGGGCTCCCGGGAAGCTCCTGCGACCTTTCGGTGGACGCCGATGGTGAGCCGGGAGACCCCTATTTGGAAATTGACGAAATTCGGGCGATCGGATCGGGGCCGAAGCCCGAGGTCCTCGACATAGAAGCGTCGCAGGGCGGAAAACCGCTCTGCTGAGGTCCAAATGAGGACTCCGGCCAGGCCGGCGATCATGTTCTCCATCCCCGAAACCATAGGGCGGGGCCGCCTTCGACGGCTCGCGCGCTTTTGCGGTTAGTCACGAATATCGCCTAAGTTGCCGTGCGGAGTCAGGGCGGCTCTCCATTCATCCAGGTTCATAGGGCACTCTTTCGATCGGGGCCGTCTTCTCTAACCCCTACAACTGGAGGCAACGTGCGTCGCTGGCGCTCGCCCTTCTCATCGCTGACAATTCTGGCAATGCTGTTCTGGCTGGGAACTGCCATGGCCCCTTCGGTTTCATCGGGCGGGAACACCCCTCCGACGTTGCTTACCAAGGCCGTACCCTCGACCCCGACGACATCACCGGTCGCCGAGGTCTCGCTGCTGCCCTGGCCCATCGACTATTGCGGTGGCCAGTGTCCGGAGCCTGTCGACGAGCCGAGCCTCGAGTCCGATGACTGGCGGCCCGTGGTGGAGACGACCACCACGACCGTGGCCGCCCCCAGCCCCCGGGTGCTGGCACCGAAGCCGGCGCCGGCCCCACGCCCGGTCGAGGAGTGGAGATCATTGGTCGCTACTTATTTCGCCCCCGAGCATGTCGACCTTGCCCTGACCATCATCAGCTGCGAGAGCGGAGGCGACCCCAATGCCCAGAACCCGAGTTCGGGTGCGGCCGGCCTCTTCCAGCACATCCCCAGGTATTGGGACGCCCGGGTTGCCGCCGCCGGAATGCCCGGAGCTTCGATTTTCGACCCCATCGCCAATGTTGCCGCGTCCGCCTATCTGGCGTATTCGGACGGCTGGGGCCACTGGGCGGCCAGCGCCGGCTGCTGGAGCTAACTAACCCGGATCTGGATAATCCTGGTCTTTGGGGGTCGTCGGGGATAGCTTGATGAGGCGATGCCGTTCAGCGGCCAGCTTTCCCTGGACGACGACGAACGGCCCCTGGAGGCCGACGTCCAGTTCGTTGGGTCCGAATTGACCATTTCGACGGTCGCCGGGCCGCTGGGCAGGTGGCCGTTGGACAAGTGCCGGATTCAACCAACCGACGGGCGCTTCCTCATCACCATCGAGGACGACACCGCCTGGTTCGTGCCCGACGACCCGGTCCGCTTCACCCGCCTGGTGCTCGAAAACTGGGGTGCTTCGAGCCTGGCGGCCGGGATGAGAGCGGCCCGAGCGGCGGCCGGGCAGCTTGCCATCCAGAAGTCCAGGTCCCCGGACGAATTCGCGGCCGGCGAATTCGACGATTATGACCACCGCCGGCCGACCATGGGCGGCATCGCCGGCCTGGATGAGAAGAGGAAGTGGCAGGTCGCGGTTGCCGCTCTGGCGGGGATTCTCATTCTCCTCATAGCCAACAGTTTTGGACGTGACGACGCGTCCCCGCTCGTGCTCG
>DATEEG010000429.1:0-4458 GCA_035281305.1 Acidimicrobiia bacterium
TGGTTCACGTCGCTTCCCGCCCAACCGGACGGTGATTACTGGACAACCGTCGGAGAGATACGCTTCTCCTGATGACCACCGGCCCTGACGATGCCGACCTGCTCGTAAGGGTCGTTGAGGGAGATCACGATGCCTTCACCACCCTCATGCATCGCCACGAAGACCGGGTCTTTGCGGTCTGTCTTCGCATCATGGGAAACCGCACGTCCGCCCTCGACGCTACGCAAGAAACCTTCCTAACCCTCTTTCGCAAGGCGAACCAGTATCGGGCCACCGCCGCCGTGGGGACCTGGCTGTACCGGATCGCTGTGAACACGTGCTACGACCTTCTCCGCAAGGAGAGAAGGCGGCCCTCCGAGGCGATGCCGAGCTATCTCGACCCCGCGGACCCCCATGCTCAGGATCAATACACCTCTATTGAGCTCCGGCCCTCGGTCGAGGCCGCCCTGGCCACCCTGACGGCTGACTTCCGAGCCGTGATCATCCTTTCCGACCTCGAAGGAATGAGCCTGCCGGAGGTGGCTGACGCTCTCGAAGTCCCCCTGGGCACTGTGAAGTCACGACTTTTCCGGGCGCGGCGGCAGCTGGCGGTTTTTCTCGGGAACCTTTCCGATGGCTCCGGACATCAAAACGTTACAGAACCATGACCATGCCACAGGACCCACGCCAGCGACAAGGAGACCACGACCATCGTTTTCACGACGTCGATCTGGTCGCTGCTTACGCGGGCGCCGACCCCGGGATCGACGCCGAGCGCGCAGCCGCTTTGGTGGGGGCTTGCCCGGATTGTCAGTCCGAGTTCTCTCTCCAGCGTGGAGTCGCCGGGTGGATGTCCCGTGCTCCTGTGGTCACGATGGACGACCAGGAGCGCAGCCTCCTCCATGATCGGATCGCAACTGCGATCGGAGCGTCCACAGTCGTTTCACTGACCGATCGCCGCAGCAGGCGCCAGCCCGGTCAGATCCTGTTCCGCATCGCTAGTGCCGCTGCGGCCGTGGCCGTGGTTGCAGGACTAGGCGGCGTGTTCGGGAACCTCCGCGGAGATGACGGCGGCGACGCTTTCCAGACCGCTTCTGCCGAACTCTCCGCCGACGCCGAAGAAAGCGCCGCCACCGCAGCCGAGGCAACGACGACGATCGCCATCCCTCTTGCAGCCGGAGGTGCGGCCGAACGCGCCATGCTGCCCGGCGGAAACGCCGAGGTGGTCCAGAAAGAGATCGAAGAGTTGATTGCCCGGGCTGCGGAGGTCGATGCTGCCGGGGCGCCCCCTGAGGCCCAGGCCGACGCCATGACCGCGAGCCCTTCATGTCTGAGCTCGGTCGAGGGCCGCGAAGTCCTGCTCACAGCCGAGTCGATGCTGGACGGCGAGCCGATCGTCATCTTCGTCGTGAGCGCAGACCTGGAGGCCGACACCGGCCCAGATTCCGAAGTCCTGGCCCCAGAGGCCCTCGTATTCAAGGTTGCAGACTGTTCAGTAGCCGACCTCGGCTGAGACTCTCGCCAAGTCTGGCCCGGGAATCAGGTTCCGGGATCGAACCCGGAGGAGCTGAAACCCGCGCCTAATCCGGGATTAACCTGATCGGATGGAGGACTTTCCGGCTCGTTTCGCCGATTTCTTGGAATCGATTGCGACGCGAGTCCGCGCTCTGACGACCGATCGGGTCAGCAAGTGGATCCGCGTTTCCTCGATGGGACTGGTCGCGGCCACCCTGGGAATGATGGCCGTCATCTTTCTGTTGCTGACGATATACGGCGCTCTTGCCATCCCTCTCGGTCCCGACGGCGCCTTCGGGCTGCTCGGAGGGCTGCTACTGGCGGCCGGCGTCGTTATCTGGAGCAAGAGAAACAAGGTCACGTGACAGCTAATTCGAATACGAGCGACGGTTCGCCCGACGAGACTCCGAATGAGTCCGGGGTCGAGGATCTGATCATCATCGGCAGTGGCCCGGCCGGGCTGACCGCTGCTCTCTACGCCGGCCGCGCCGATCTCAAGCCCCTCGTCTTCGAGGGCATCCGGGCCGGCGGCCAGTTGATGATCACCACCGACGTCGAGAACTACCCCGGATTCCCGGATGGGATCCTCGGTCCCGAATTGATGGATCGGTTCCGCAAACAAGCCGAGCGCTTTGGGGCCCGCCTCGTGTCCTCGGACGTAACCGCGGTGGATTTCGCGACCGATCCGAAGCGGGTCTGGGTCGGTGCCGACGAATACCTGGCCAGGGCCGTGATCGTCAGCACGGGCGCCACCGCCAAGTGGCTGGGCATTCCGGGCGAGGAGCGTTTGACGGGTCGAGGCGTTTCGGCCTGTGCGACCTGTGACGGCTTCTTCTTCCGTGATAAGGAACTGGTCGTTGTGGGTGGAGGCGACTCCGCCATGGAGGAGGCCCTGTTCCTCACGAAATTCGCCTCGAAAGTCGTCGTAGTTCACCGCCGAGATCAGTTCCGAGCGTCGGTCATCATGAGCAACCGTGTCAGCGAACACCCCAAGATCGAGATCATCTGGGACACCGAAGTAGTAGAGATTCACGGCGACCAGGGCGTTACCGGTGTGACCCTGTCGAACGTGAAGACGGGAGAGAAGCGCCACCTCACAACGAACGGCGTGTTCGTCGCGATCGGGCATGAACCCAACACTGCGATATTTCAAGACCAATTGACCCTCAACCCGAGCGGCTACGTCGTCCTGGTTGGTGACGGCACCACCTCCACGGGTGTCCCGGGAGTGTTCGCAGCGGGCGACGTCAGTGACGCCCGCTACCGTCAGGCCGTCTCCGCAGCGGGAAGTGGATGCATGGCGGCCATCGACGCCGAGCGCCACCTGGCCGAACATGTCGAGCGTGCTCCGACCGAGGTGCTCGTGGACGTCGCAGCGTCAGGAGACGACGCCGTCCTGCGGAATGTCGGAGCGGCTGCCGGAGTTGAAGTTCACACGAACATGAGAGGAGCCAGGGATGAGTGAAAACACCATCACCTTGAACGATGCCAATTTCAACGACGAGATCACCGGGGAGACCCCGATCCTCGTCGACTTCTGGGCCGAGTGGTGTGGACCCTGTCGCCTGGTGGCGCCTGTCCTCGACGAGATCGCCAAGGAGTACCAGGGCAAGATCTCGATCGGGAAACTCAACGTAGATGAGAACCCCCGTCTTTCAGCCACTTTTGACGTTATGAGCATTCCCACCATGATCCTTTTCAAGGACGGGGTGGAGAAGAAGCGGATCATCGGGGCCCGGCCCAAGCATTCCATCGTCAGCGAGCTCTCCGAGTACCTCAGCTAACGAACAACCACTTGCCGCTGGGAGCGGCGTCGTGCGCCTCTATCGACTGAACGACTCAGGAGAGCCGGTCCGGGACATCCAGGACCGGCTCTTGGCGTTGGGCTACCGGCCCGGTAGCGACCCGCGGGGCGAATTCGGCGACGCTACCGACCAAGCAGTGCGGGCCTTCCAGCGGGAGCGGGGGTTGACCGCCGACGGCGAGGTAGGGCCGGAGACGTGGCGGTACCTCTACGAGGCCGGCTACCGGCTTGGCGACCGCCTCCTCTATTTGAGGCGGCCCATGATCCGGGGCGAGGACGTGGCCGAGCTTCAGAACCGGCTCAGTCAGCTGGGCTTCGATCCCGGCCGCGTCGACGGCATCCTCGGACCCGACAGCGAACGGGCCATCCTCGAGTTTCAGCGCAACCGCAACCTGACCGAGGACGGTGTGGCCGGTCCCGAGGTCATCACCGAGCTCCGGCTGCTGGTCCGCGGTGCGATCGGAACAGGACGTGAGACTGTCCGGGAACGCGAATGGCTTCGCAGCCTCCCCGCCAGCCTGGTCGGGGCGCGAGTCTTTTTCGACCCGGCCTGCCGCTCCCCCGAGGAGGCACAAACTGCCTGGGCCGCGGCCAGCGCCGCCGCACTGGCGCTCCAGGATCGAGGCGGGCTTCCCATGCTGGCCCGCGCCGCAGACACAAGCCTTCCGGAGAGGGTGCGGGCGGGTCGCGCCAATCGTCAGGGGGCCGAGTTGGTCGTGTCGTTCCGGCTCTGTCATGGCGAAACCGAGGAGGCGGTCTATTTCTACGAGCGCGGAGCCAGTCGCTCTGAAGCCGGTGCTTTGTTGGCCCGGCGGATCGCCGACGCCCTCGGCGGGCAGACGCTCGGAATGGCCACCGCCATCCTCCGGGAGACCCGAGCGCCGGCCGTGATCGTTGCCAGGCAAGCTCTAACAGCCGAGATCGGCCGCCAGGTGGTGATTGGCCTGGATGCGTTCTTCACTCAGCGGGGTACCGAGTAATCAGGCGGGAGGCGGAAGTCGGAAGGCGGAGGTCAAACCGGTTCCCCGGTCGTTGTCTTCCGTCTTCCGTCTTCCGTCTTCCGTCTTCCGTCTTCCGTCTTCCGTCTTCCGTCTTCCGTCTTCCGTCTTCCGTCTTCCGTCTTCCGCCTTCCGCCTTCCGCCTTCCGTCTTCCGTCTTCC
>DATEEG010000430.1:0-3139 GCA_035281305.1 Acidimicrobiia bacterium
GATCAACTCGATCTACCACGCCCGCTTCAATCGCTACCTTCACAATCGCGGGATCGACGACACGTCCGACTCCAAAGTCTGGTGCTTCATCGGCGACGGTGAAGTCGACGAGCCCGAAACCCTCGGATCGATTTCACTCGCCAGCCGCGAAAAGCTCGACAACCTCATCTGGGTGATCAACTGCAATCTTCAGCGACTTGATGGACCGGTGCGCGGTAACGGCAAGATCATCCAGGAGCTCGAGTCAGTTTTCCGCGGGGCGGGCTGGAACGTGATCAAGGTGATCTGGGGAAGTGGCTGGGATCCGCTCCTCGCCGCCGATCGCGAAGGAGCCCTGGTTCAGGTGATGAACGACACCGTCGACGGCGAGTATCAGCGATACAAGGCAGCAGATGGCGCCTTCGTCCGCGAGCATTTCTTTGGCAAGGATCCCCGGGCACTAGCCCTCGTGGAGGACTGGACCGATGACCAGATTTGGGCGCTGCGCCGGGGCGGCCTCGACTATCGCAAGGTCTATGCCGCCTACAACCTCGCGACCGAGCTGACCGGGGCCCCAACTGTGATCCTGGCCAAGACCATCAAAGGTTGGACCCTCGGGCCCGACGTGGAAGGCCGCAACGCCACCCACCAGATCAAAGAGCTCACCAACGCCCAGCTCCGGGAACTGCGAGATCGTCTACACCTGCAGGAGGAGATTCCGGACGAAGCTCTCGAAGGCGACAGGGTGCCTCCTTACCTGCGCCCGGCTGAAGGATCCCCCGAGTATCAGTACCTCCACGAGCGCCGAAAAGTCCTCAATGGCTACCTTCCCAGCCGGCTCACCCAGGTTCGGTTGCCGATGCCGATGCCGGGCCCCGAGGCATTCTCTGAGATCTACGCCGGTTCGGGCAAAGCGGAAGCCTCGACCACGACCGCCTTCACCCGGCTCATCCGCAATCTCGCCCGCGTCCCCGGATTCGGACCCAGGGTCGTGCCGATTGTCCCGGATGAGGCGCGGACCTTCGGGATGGATTCCCTCTTCCGCGAGCTCAAGATCTACGCCTCCCAGGGTCAGCTCTACGAACCGGTCGACGCCCAGATGCTGCTTTCTTATGTCGAAGCCCAGAACGGTCAGATCCTGGAGGAGGGAATCACCGAAGCCGGATCGATGGCGAGTTGGATCGCCGCTGCTACCAGCTACGCCCACCGCGGCGTGCCGATGGTGCCGTTCTTCATTTTCTACTCGATGTTCGGCTTCCAGCGGATCGGCGACCTGACCTGGCTGGCGGGAGATGCCCGGGCACGCGGGTTCTTGCTCGGGGCAACGGCCGGACGCACCACGCTGGCCGGGGAAGGTCTGCAACACCAGGACGGCCACAGCCTCGTGCTCGCGTCCACCAACCCGGCCGTCGACTCCTACGACCCGGCCTTCGCCTACGAGGTCGGGACCATCATCGAGCACGGGCTCAACCGGATGTACGGGCCGTCCCCCGAAGACGTCTTCTATTACCTCACCCTCTACAACGAGAACTATCCCCAGCCGGCCCGCCCCGAGGGGGTGGAGGAAGGGATCATCTCCGGGCTCTATCGCTGGAGTCCAGCCCCGTCCGGGACCCTGTTGCGCGCCGCCGTGCTGTTCTCGGGTACCGCCAACCTGGCCGCCCGCAAGGCCCAGACAGAACTGGCCGATCACTACGGAGTCGGAGTCGAGTTGTGGTCGGCAACCTCATATTCGAAGCTGCGCTCCGAGGCCCTCTCGATCGAGAGGTGGAACCGTCTGCATCCCGGCGAGCCACCGAAGTCGCCGGCAGTGACCAGGATCCTCGCGGAGGCGGGAGGTCCGATCGTGGCTGTGTCCGACTTCATGAAGATCGTTCCCGACCAAATTGCTCGCTATGTCCCCGGTGCTTTCACGACCCTCGGCACCGACGGCTTCGGGCGATCTGACAGCCGGGGAAATCTCCGGCGCTTTTTCGAGATCGACACCGGGCATGTGGTCAGCGCGGTGCTGTCCGCCCTGGTCAGGGAAGGCAAGCTGGCCCCTCAGGCGATGGTCGACGCTTCGGCTCGTTACGGAATCGACCCCGACTCTCTCGACCCCAAGACGCTCCCCTAAGCAGGCGTAGGCTCGCGGCGGGCTTACCCACCAGCGAGCCTACGATCTCGCCTGCATGGCCGTACCCAAGGACCTCCACGACTACATCGCTTTCGAGGATCCTTCCGAAGACAAGACCTGGATCTTCGACGCCACGTTTCTCAGGTCGTCATGGACCTGTATCTACGGCAACGGGTGCCAGGGGATCTACACGACGCCCACTCCCGAGATGCAGCAGGGATGCTGCTCGATGGGCGCCTGGTTTCTCGACGACGAAGACCTCGGGCGCGTCGAGAATTTCGCCCGGCGCCTCACCGCCGACAACTGGCAGTTCATCTCCCGGAAGGGGGACCGCTTCTGGAGACACCGCGGTAAGGATGACAAAACCACCCGTCTCGTCGACGACGCCTGCATCTTTCTGAATCGGCCCGACTTCCACGCCGGGGCCGGGTGCGCCCTCCACCTCGGTGCCCTTCAGGCCGGCGAGCGGCCCCTCGATTGGAAGCCGACTGTCTGCTGGCAGCTACCCCTCCGACTCGAGGAGGAAGACGATGCCCACGGCCATCGAACCGCGATCCTGCGGGAGTGGAAGCGCCGGGACTGGGGTGACGGAGGTCAACAATTCGCCTGGTGGTGCACCGACAGCCCCCTGGCGTTCGTCGGAGGCGACCCGGTCTACAAAAGCCTCAGAGCCGAACTCGTCGAGATGGTCGGCGCTGAGGTGTACAAGATGCTGGTGGCCCAATTGGAACGCCCGGTTCCTCTCCCCCATCCGGTGTTTCGAAAGGGGAAGGAGAAGACGACAGACGCCAGACGCCAGACGCCAGACGGAAGGCGCAATACGGAAGGAAGAGGGGGCAAGACGACCCCGGTCCAGGGGTGAGATCGAAGGATTTAGAGGTCTGAGCTTCCGACTTCCGTCTTCCACCTTCGACTTGGCGTCTCGTTACACCACGCCTCCCACGATCGCTCCGACGGCGAGGATCAGCAGATAGGCGCCGAGGCCGCCGAAAACCAGGGTCATCCGTTGCCATGTTGGGATCTGCGATCGACCGAACAGGTAAT
>DATEEG010000431.1:0-2467 GCA_035281305.1 Acidimicrobiia bacterium
CCCCCATCCCCGGCGGACGTCGTCCAGGTCCTGTTCCCATTCACTGTCCGGCACGGCCCAGGGATAGTCCGGCTGCCAGCGCTGGCAGGCGACCCCGTTGCTCGAAATCAGGGCTGCGGTCCGGTGGGGATACGTCGCGGCGAAGAGGACGCCCAGAGCCAGGCCCTCTTCGGTGGTAAACAGTGTCGCTCGCCCCGACCCGGCGGCGTCCATGACCGCTCGAATGTCGTCCATTCGTGCTTCCAGGGTCGATTGCGAGGGCGAGGTCATGATCCGATCGGACAAACCGGTTCCGCGTCGATCAAAGATGATCAACCTCGAGAAGGTGGCGAGTCGTCGCAGGAAGGCTGACATGAGGGGCCAGTCCCAGGCAGCGTCAACGTTGGATGCGGCGCCGGGAGCGAACACCAGGTCGGTCGGTCCGGTACCGACGATTTGGTACGCGATGTGGAGGCCATCTGCTGTCGTGGCGTAGTCGGTCACCGGGACCATCGGGCCAGTTTGGTGTCGGCAGATTCTCCGTGTCGTCCACGGTCGGGTTTGGAGGCCTCGGCCTAGTCAGTCCCGTTTTCGTCGTCGGCGGCGTCCAGATCGCGTTCGGCCGCCTCCAGATCCAGCTTTTGGTCGATCCCGTCCAGGAAGTCCTTGATTCGGGACAACATCAGTTCCGCCTCGGCGGGTTGGTACTCGTCGGGCAGGCTCGAGTCGGCGAACAGATGGCCCGACCCCGGGTAGTCGAAGACGTCCACGGTTCCGCCCGCCTCCTCAACCGCCTGCTTCACGGAATCGATCGCAGCCTGGTCGCGGCGGGGGTCGTCGATAGTGGAATGGATCTGGGCAGGCACTCCCGCCGGCCAGGTGATTCCGATCGTCTCCAGGGGTAGGGCGCCACCCGCCATGACCACTCCCGACACGGGCCGGTTGGCGGCGACGAACTCGGCCATGCCGGCCCCGTTCGAGAAGCCGATCGCGACGAACCCGTCGGGCCGATCGGCCACCCCTTGGATGGCCCTGGTCATCAATTCCGGGAAGCCCACCTCGTCTACGAAGGCAACGGCCTCGTCGTAATCGTCGAAGACCCGCCCGTCGTACTGGTCGACGATGTGCACCTCGCGTCCAATCGTCTTCAACTTGTTGGCGAAATCGACGAGACCCGGCCGAACCCCCAGGGCTGAATGGAAGACTGCAACGATCGCCATCGCCCGACCTTAACTGATCCGGAATACCGTGCCGCAAGCGATGAACCTTCCAGTAACCCCACCGGTCGAACCCATGCTGGCCCGGTTGGTCGAGCAATTGCCGACCGGTTGGTGGTACGAGCCCAAATGGGACGGGTTCCGGGCAGTGGTGTTCAGGGCCGGATCCGACGTCTTTCTAGAGAGCCGCAACAACCGGCCGATGGCGCGGTACTTCCCGGAAGTGGTGCAGGCGGTCCGACAGAATCTGCCCGAACGATGCGTCGTCGACGGGGAGATCGTCGTTCCCAGCCCCGGTGACGGGAAGCTCGATTTCTTCTCTCTCCAGCAGCGTCTGCACCCGGCGGCCAGCCGGGTCGAGCTGCTCGCCGCCCGGACTCCCGCCACGCTGATCGTGTTCGACGTTCTGGCTCTGGGAGACGACGATCTCAGGTCCGTCGCCTTCAGTGAGCGGCGCCACCGCCTCGAATCCTTCCTTGGAGACGCGACCGGTGGTGTCGCCCTCACCCCGCTCACCCTCGACATCGACGAAGCCATGGCCTGGTTCACCGAGTTCGAGGGAGCCGGCATCGACGGCATCGTGGCCAAACACCCCGACAGCACCTACCAGCCGGGGAAGCGAATCATGGCCAAGCTCAAGCACGATCGCACCGCCGATTGCGTGGTGGTCGGCTACCGGACCCACAAATCGAGCCGCGACGCGGTCGGGTCGTTGCTTCTAGCGGTTTATGCCGATGGATCGGAGCCGATTCAGGAGTGGGAGACGATGTTCGGCGGGCTGATCCCCATCGGCGTGGCGGCGTCTTTCCCCGCCGCCCGGCGACGAGAGCTGTTCGGCGAGCTCGCCCCTTTCGTCGTCGATCTGGCCGAGCATCCCTGGGCCGGGGTGGCAGCCGAAGCGGCCGACTATCCCGGCAGTCGCTGGAACCCGGACAAGGACCTTTCCTTCACCCCGCTACGCCCCGAACTGGTGGCGGAAGTGCGATTCAATCAGCTGGACGGGGGCCGGCTCCGTCATCCGGCCCAATTCCTCCGCTGGCGACCAGACCGCGACCCCCTGAGCTGCCGGTTCGACCAGCTCGAGGCGTCGAGCTCATTGGGCCTGGGCGACATCCTCCGCAAGTGAGCGAGAGCGACCTGCTTCATGCGGGCTTCGAGTTCTCCGGAGAGATCTGGTACTGGCGTGGACCGGCCCCCTTTCACTTCGTCACCGTTCCCGATCGGCGCTCTGACGAGATCAAGGAAATCTCGGGCTTCGTCACCTACGGATG
>DATEEG010000432.1:0-9306 GCA_035281305.1 Acidimicrobiia bacterium
CCCCTCCGAGGCGGGCGAGGAGACTGTTGTGGGGTCCTTCATAAACCGCAGGCTGGAAAGTGGCGGCCTCGACCAGGGGGGCATCGGCGACCTCGTAAAACGTGAACGGCCCGGTGGCGGCGACCTTTGTGAGTTCAGGCCACGTGTCGGCCTCGGCTTGCGCCTCGGCGGTGAAGGAGACGTAGTACCGCACACCGTAGATCTGCAGATGACGAATCCCGCGCTCGAAGTCGAAACGGTGATAGTCGAGACCCGGGATCGGACTCGAGGGATTGACGCTCATCTCTGCCTGGTTGAGAAAGTGGAACGGTGTCGAAAGCGAGGACTCGAAGAAGAGCCCCTCCATCGACCCGAAGCTCTCCTGGGTCCAGAACGGAAACAACATCAAAGCCATCGGCGACCCGAAGTCGTTCATCGAGCGGTCGTATTCCCAATGGATGCGACCTGGTTCCAGTTCGCTGCTGGCCGTGGCCATCAGCGCCTCGTACTCGGGCCATCGGCTCTTGCCTTCGTAACCGGTGTAATTCCAACGGGCCCAACCGTTCATGATGGTGATACCGGCCACCGCGCCCAGCGCGAGGATCCCGGCCCCACCCATGGCCAGGAACACCTTCGAGTCGACCGACTTGAGCCACATCATGGATAGGAGCAAAGCCCCGACCACCGCCACCGCGAACGCCCAAACGATTGTGTTGGGCACGTTGGGTTCTTTGGCCAACAACACCACCGCCACGATGCCGGCGATGGTGCCGGCCAGGCGCGGCAGGATCCCGGAGATCCGCGCCGGCAAGCGCCGGGCCAACCACATCACTACCCCGCCGAGCGCTATCGCCGCAAAGAAGGTCACACCGAAGTACCAGAACGGCAAGAGTCGCCCGTTCCAAAGCTTCCACCGGGCATTGAAGATCCCCGGGAGCAGGTCCGGCAGGATGTTGGGAAGCGGGTAATAGATGATCGGGATGAGGGTGAGGGTCATGACGGGCAAGGCCCGCGGCGTCCGACCCCAGGTCCATACGGCACCAGCGATGGCGGGGACCAGGAGGAGCCAGATCTCCAACGGGAACAGCTGATCCCAACTGACGAGCGGCACCCACGCCATGTCTGAACTGAATCCGAGCCGTGCCAGCAAGGGCAGCACCCAGAACCCGCTGATAGCCAGACCTCCCAACCAGATTGGAATCGCCCGGCGCCATGCCCCTTTCCAGGTGAGGACGGTGAGGCTCGCCGTGACGATGACGATGATCGTGATGATGTGGCACAGCACTGCCGCGGCCAGGGCGATCGCCGCCGGGACCTGGTATTTCGGATCGTCGAGGATCGCCCTTATGAGAAGCCCTAGATAAAGCAGGGACAGGGCGAGAGACCAGGAGAACGAAAATTCACCGGCCAATGTCGAGAGGACATTGCCTCCATAGATCGTGAAGCTCTCCATGAAGAGGAAGGCGGCGCCGGCGCCGGCGGCGACCGTGGCCACTGGCCGTCCGAACCGCAAGCTGCGGGCGAGGTAATAGACGGCCGGTGGTGTCGCCAGGAGGCCAAGCACCGTTGCAACCTTGAACGCCACTCCGTAAGGAAGGACGACATCGAGGAGGACGATGACGAGGGACGGAAGCGGGAAATAGAAGTAGAAGACCGGGTAGCCGGCAAACCAATCCTGCGACCAGCCAAGGATGCGGCCTTCCGGCAACAGCACGTCGCGCAGGTAGGCAGGCACTGCAACGTGGGCGGCCATGTCGCCACCCGACGGCGTGTTGGCCTCGAGAATCAGTCTCGGATTGAGAACCATGAGGATCACAAACGAGATCCCGGCCAGCACCGCCAGCGGCACCCAGCGCCGGAAGGTCGGGAGGTTGCTCCCTACGTGCATCGGATGACCAACACCGACTGAATCTAGGCGCGGGATTTGCGGACGAGATCGAGCACCTGGCGCAAATCGATCAACTGGCCGGCCTGATCCCACCATTTCTCCTCGCACTTGTGGCACGAGAAGAACTGGACTTCGCTCCCGTCGGGGAGCTTGTGCTTGATCTCGATTACGTCATTGATGCCGCACACGGGACAATCCATTGCGCGAAATCTTACCCAAACGTGGAACTAGCCAAAGGGACCGTGGTGCGGGCTTGTGCTTGGCCGAGACCGTGGTGCGTGGTGCGTGGTGCGTCCTAACCGGAGGGTTGTTCGCCGCGGTTTCACGCACCACGCACCACGCACCACTCAATTCACTCTTCGTGGAGTAGCCGTCCCACGTACCGGCTTCGGCGCCTGCCCTTTTCCCACCAGTAGGCGTACCAATAGGGGCCATGGGGGCAGGTCGTGCAACTCTGCTTGCCGCACTTGATCATCTGTTCGCGCAGCCTGACCTTGGCCCGATCCTCGGTCCCGATCGCTCCCTCACGTTCGAGTTGGGCCCGGGAAAGGATGAGCAGGCGACGGAGGTCGTGCTGGTCGAGGTCCCTGACCGCGTCGAGCAGGTCGCGGTCGAGGGGCATGTCAGGCGACTTCGAGCGGGGCGAAGAGCCTGACGACCGTGCGACGATCGGTGAAGGTCCACCCCAGCGGAGGGCTGAGGCGCTCGGCATGGGTGGCGCAGAGGGCATATCCGGGAGCGTTGTGAACCTCGAGGTCCTCCACCCACATTTGCCGGTCGGCATAGTTGTAGGCCATACGAACCGAGGCGGGGGTGCTGCAACGGAGGCAAGAGGAGAACATGACACAACGGTAGGGGACCGAATGCCCTTCCAGCAAGGATCGAAAGAGGCCGTCGCGACTGGCCTGGGGGTGGGTTTGGTTCAGGTGCGGGCGATCGAGGCGGGAGGCACGACCGGCAGATGTCGCTTCCGCGGCACCCCCTCGAACACCAGGGCGTGGCGATCGGCCAAGACGACGATGGCGGTTGGAACCCGGGCGATCCCGTGACGGCCGAAGCTCTGCGGATCCTCTTCATGACGGGTTTCGCTGAATGAACTCCCGTACACCGAAGTTATGACCGCTCTGGCCTCGGTGCAGGTCGCGCAGGTGGTCGAGGTGAAGAGGTGGACCCCGGGGGGCAGATCGTCCCGCGTGGATCGTCGGGGCCGAGCCTTCCGAGCCCGTCCTGCCACTGCCGCCGCCATGAGGACAATGACGACGATCACGCCGATGACCGCCAGGCGAATCCCGGTATCGCTCATCCGACCGGCACCGCCGCTGCTATCGCGATCGAACTTCCGCTGAGGACCCCGTAGAAGACGACGATGTTGCCATTGGCGGAGACCTCGATCGCCCCACCCCGGGCTCCGGTCACGAACACTCCGGTTGTCATACCCGGGGGAAGCTGGGCGGTCTGCACTGCGGGCACTCCGATGCGCTCGATGGTCGCGGTCAGCGCCTGGCCCGACGTGTTCAGGATCCAGACGGTGGCCTGCCCTTCATTCAAGACCGCTGTGACCGGAACCGACCACCTTGCAGTCTCCTGAGTTATTCCGGGCGTGACAGCCCTGACGCCTTCGAAGGTGTAGACGATCGCCGCCGCGACGGGTTCGACCGCTGACACGATCACGCCGGAGCCGGGACCGGCGACATTCTCGACCGGGATGACCTCGAGGCTCTGGGCGACGAGAGTTCCTTCGCCGACTCCTTCGACGACTCCATCCGGTT
Source organism: Acidimicrobiia bacterium (assembly GCA_035281305.1). Classification (GTDB taxonomy): domain Bacteria; phylum Actinomycetota; class Acidimicrobiia; order Spongiisociales; family ZC4RG35; genus DATEEG01. The sequence goes on from DATEEG010000432.1 coordinate 3,637, forward strand.
GGATCCGATCGATCCGGTAAGCGGTATCGACTTCGGACAGGGATCTCAGGTGGATCGACCCGTCGAATCCGAAATCGGGCAACGCGAAGAACCACTGGGTGCTCGCCGCGACTGCCTCGGATGTGGCGACATCGGAGGGACCTGACCGTTTCATGCCGGCGACCACCAGCCCGGCGTCGGCGACCACGCCGAAGCTGAGGCTCTGCCTGCCGGCCATCGACTGATCGAGCACTAGTTCCACCGAAGTCGAAGGCGGGACCGTCACTTCTTCCAGGTCGGTCGGGGTATCGACCCCGAACTCGCTGGCACCTGCCAGCCGGACGGAGGCCGGGGAGGCGAACGGGTTGACCAACACCATCGTTGAACCGTCGCCTTCCGCCGTCGACATCCCCATGACCGCCACCGAGCCGCGTGAACCAGGGACGCAACCGGACACGGCTGCCACCGTTCCTGCCCGGCTGTAGGTTGCGGCAGTGCCGGCGGTCTCGACCAGAATCGGCGTAGTTCCGAGTTCAGCAAGGTCCCCTACCTCGGTGAAGAAAGCGCCGTCGCCTGGCACCTCGACTGGGCCGCCTCCCCCACCTATGACACGAACGGTCCCGGCTTGCCAGCTCGACACACCAAGCCGGGAGGAAAAACCACCTCCCGCCTCACCCACCGGACAGACGACGTAAGGGTCCGCCCCGAGCCCGGGTAATTCCGGTGGATTGGCAGCCGGAGTCGGCGCGATGAACAGTCCCAGAATCGAGAGGCCCGAAGCGGCCACGATGGCCGTCCACCTGCGCCAGGGGTCGTTCATGAGCGTCCCTCGATCGGGGACGTTCCGTCGTCCACATACCGGTTATCGACCCCGTCGCTCTCCTCGCCGACCTGGGGCTGATTGGCTGAGCGGGGTTTGGCGCTTGTGCGCCGGGTCGGCTTTCGGATCCCCCACACGACCACGATCAGGAGCAGTGCGAGGAGCGCTCCGGAGGCAAGTCCGGCAACCCTGGTTGTTGAGTCGGGCGCGAAAACCGCCTCACCCCCTTCACCGGACACGGTGTTGGCCCAGCCCGCATCTGGCGCCCAATCAGGCCCCCACCGCCCGTCGGCGTTGTCAGCGAGGCGAACCCGGCCATCGGCCTCACCGCGATAAGTTTGGCCGTCCCAATCCCAGACGTCTCCGTCCTCGGTCATCGCCCGGGCCGAGGGTGCCAGGTTCTCGTACACGGTCAACTCGGGATCGACCGGCGTGAGCGCCAGATCGATCTGGCGATCGAGGGCCTGCGTGTCGAAGTCAGCACCGGGCAGAACCACCACCCAGCCGACCCCGAATTCGGCGAGGGCCGCACCGGGCCGAAGGTCTGTACCCAGGATCAAGTGATCGACTATTACCTCGGCGAGGGCGACGTCGCCTGCCTGCGAGTTAGGGAGATACGCCTGCTCCAGGGTGACGGCGCCGGCGTCGACCAAGCGGTAAGCAACCGGACCGAGGGAACGCCCGGCACCGGGCAGATCCGCAGCAGGTCCGATCAACAAGACCCGCGTCGACAAGGGGAATTCCGCGAGAGTATTGACGAACCCCAGTCGGTCGGACCAGCGGTCGACGGGTAGTCCCGCTCGGCCACCGGCGGCCGTGGCAACCGCCGGCACCAGGAATAGCGCCACCGACGCCAGGGCGACGAGGCGCCGCCAGGTTGGACCTTCCGCTACCTCCACCACCATCGCCGTCAGAAGGGCTCCGCCGATAGAGGCCGCCAGCAGCCCGACCATGCCCCACCCCGCCAGCACCCCGGGGGCAAGGGCGAGAAGCCACCCCCCGACGGCTAGGGATCCACCGAACGCGAGAGGCCCCAGGCGAGATTTCCCGATCCAGAGAGCGCCAACGCCGACGGCTGCTACCACCGAGACCGGCCAGAGCCACCGGAACTCCACGACCGGGAGGGGAGCGGCGGTAAGCAGCGGCCAGAGGTTGCCCGCCGCGACGAAGGGCGCCACGAGTCCCAGCCCTAGGGCCGTGACCGCCAATCCTGTCAAGACTGCGAACCAGCGCCTGGTGAAGGCCGCCCAGAGAATCGCGGCCACCGGAACCAGGGCCAAGACGGGCGGATAGGCGGCGGCTGCCAGGCCGGCGGTGAGTCCTCCCCTCGCGTACCGGCCCAGCCTTGCTCTCCAATCCCCGCTGGTCGGGGACAGGACCGAGTCCAGGACCCATGGGAGCGAACCCGCTGCCAGCAGCAGGGGCCATTGTCCAGCGCCAAACAGCGCCGCCGAGGTGGCTCCTCCGACGTAAACCCAGGCGGCAAGGTGACCTGCTCCGCTGCTGGCCCCGGCGCGGCGGGCAAGCCTGATCGTCCCCGCTAGAGCCGCGACAACGGATCCCACGGTCAGCAATGTGGCGGCTATCTCCGGGCGACCACCCACGAGGAGGTTGACGATCGCCCCCAACCCGGCAATTGGCGGAGCGGGCACCGAGCTTCCGAGACCGGACGAATGCCAGCCCCCGCCGTATGACGCAATGAGACCCCCGAGGTTGTCGGCCGGGGGCAGGCTGAAGCCGGCCACCGGCGTCCCTGCGAACCAGATCTCGCGCGTTGCGATGGCGACACCCAGGCTCGACAGCGCCACCAGGATCGCAGTCGGTTTGGTCCACGCATGCACCGTGCGCTCGGCCAGCGAATCGGGTTCCTGGTCGTCGATCGCCCGGCTAAAGCGCTCGCCCAACTCCGAAAGTGTCTTTCGCAAGCGCACCGAACCGGCGACCTGGAAGCGGAAGAGCTCTTCGTCTCCGACCTGACGGACCCGGCGCAGAGCGCGGCGGGCGGCGACGGTCGATGCCAGCTTTCCGACGTTCCAGACCCAACCGAAGAGAGTTGCCAGGAGCGGCCGCACCCGCCCGAGGAGAAGCTGGCCAAGTCCGTCGGCGATTCCCGCGAGAAGGCCGGTTGGCAGAACCCATGCCAGCGTTATGGGCCGGTAGGCGATCAGCATGGCTCGCTGTCGACCCGCCTGCTGGCGCCACCCGGGTTGGTGATCCGGACAATCGAGAGGATGGAAGACTTCCGAAGACGGCACGACGATGACGCGACCCCCGGCCAGGCGAGCGCGTTGGGACAGGTCAAGCCCGGCCGCATCCAGCGACAACTCGGAGTCGAGGCCGCCCAGGCCACTCAGCAGGTCACGCCGCACCAGCATCGAGATGGGCGGCACGAAGGCGACCTCCCGAACGACGTCGTACTGCTCGAGGTCCAGCTCTTCGGGATCCAACCCTGAATAGGGCTCTCCGAAGACGTCCGTCGCCTCACCAACCGAGTCGAGCCGGTCGTCGGAGCCCTCGATCAGAACCTTGGATCCGGCCACCGATCCATCGTGGCGCCGGGTTTCTCGCAACAGGGCAACCAAAGCGTCGGGCCGGGGACGGGTGTCGCCATGGATCAACCAAACAAATTCGATTCGGTCATCCAGTCGATCAAGTATCTGCCCGACGTCCTCGACCCGGCTAACCCGCCCGGCGAAAGGCACGCCCTGGGGCGGGAGCGCATCCTGATCGAGTGAATTCGGATCAGGCGAATCTGGGTCCGCCAGACCCGATCGGCCAACCTGGATGACCTGGGCGGGTACGTAGACTTGCCGGGCGATGGCGGTCATCGTCTCGTTGAGGCGGCTTCCTGGTGCAGACAGCACCACAACCGCCACGGCGGGAACGCCTGGAGGCATGGGGGGAGAAAGAGCTACCGGAGATTCCGGTGGGCTGGTCATGGGGCAAGACATTGTGTTGCGGTCGTGGGAGTACCGCAATCTCGGGAGGGTTACGTGAGGTTGGCAATGTTGTCGGGCGGGGTCGGTGGAGCCCGGTTGGCCAGAGGTCTGGCCGCAATTACCGACGTCGACCTGACCGTGATCGTCAACGTGGGAGACGACGAACGCATCTATGGACTACTCGTTTCCCCTGACATCGATACCGTGATCTACACCATGGCCGGTCGGGAAGGGCCTCATGGATGGGGACTGCGAGACGATCCCTTCACGGTGATGGCAGCCATGGACGCCCTCCCCATCGACACCAATTTCCGGATCGGCGACCGCGACATCGCCACCAACCTGTTCCGAACCGATCGACTGGCGGGGGGCTGGTCGCTTACCTGGGTCACCACCGCCCTCGCCTCGGCATTCGGTGTTCCGGCGACGGTGTTGCCTGCGACCGACGATCCACTGAAGTCCCAAGTGAGGGTGGCCGACGGCGGCTGGATCAGCTTCCAGGAGTACTTCGTGGTCCGAAGGCACACCGATGAGGTCGAGGACATCCGATTCGAAGGGGCAGCGTCCTCCACCCCGGCGCCGGGTGTGATCGAAGCGATCGAAGCGAGTGACGCGCTCATCATCGGACCGTCGAATCCGGTTCTCTCGATCTGGCCGATACTGGCGGTCCCCGCAATCGGCTCGGCGGTTGCCCAAAAGGAAAGGGTGATGGCAGTGAGTCCGTTGATTGGCGGATCGGCTTTGAAAGGCCCGGCCCACCGGGTTCTCACTGCCCTCGGATATGGCGCGGGAACTACGGCGGTGATCGATTCCTACGGCGGGGTTCTGACAGACATCGTCATCGACAATTCCGACGCCGACGATGCCGTTGGGATCAGGAAACCCTGGATTCACGTCACGGACACCCGGATGCCCGATTTGGCGGCCTCCACCCGACTCGCCCAGGTCCTGGTCGACGCCATCGGCCACGGTGGATAGCCGGTGGCGATCGAGATCTTCCCCGTTACAGGCCTTCCCGACATCGAGCCGGGCGACGATCTGCCGGCGCTGCTCGTGACGGTGGTTGCGCCTTTGCATCCCCGTGCAAGCGACATTCTTGTGGTCACCCACAAAGTGGTGTCCAAGGCTGAAGGAGCGATCGCCCCCGCCCCGAGCGAGGAGGACTACCGGAAGGTGGTTGCGGCCGAGGCCACTTCGATCGTTCGCCGGCGAGGCGAAATGGTGATCGCAGTCACCCGGCATGGATTCGTCTGCGCCAACGCCGGGGTCGATCGCTCGAACGTGACCGATGATCGCGTCGTCCTCCTCCCCCGCGACCCTGATCGCTCGGCCCATCGGATCAGGACCAGGCTGCAGCGGGACCTCGGCGTGGACCTAGCGGTCGTCATATCGGACACTTTCGGACGAGCCTGGCGCACGGGCGTCGTTGACGTGGCGATCGGCCTCTCGGGCATGAAGCCGATACTCGATCTCAAGGGAACTACCGACATGCACGGACGGCCGCTCGAGGTTACGGAAGTAGCGATTGCCGACGAGGTGGCAGCCGCTGCCGAGCTAGCGATGGGAAAGGCGACTGGCATCGCCGCGGCTCTGGTACGCGGCGTGATGTTCGAACCCGGAAATGGCCGAGCGTCGGAACTGGTGAGAAACCCGGCAGAAGATATGTTCAGATGAAGAAAGTGGTGCGTTTTGCGTTTTGCGTGGTGCGTGATGAGTGAAGAAGACGATGGCGAGGACGGTTTTTAACGCACCACGCATTACGCACCACGCAAAGCGGGTCGCCGCCAGGCGCATCAGGCGCCCGGGCGCCCCAATCCCCAGTAGTCCAGTCCGGCGGCCCGGACTGCCTTGGGATCGAGCAAGTTGCGAGCATCTACGATCCGGTGCCCGCGCATTCGGCTGGCCACCTCGTTGAGGTCGATGGCCGCGAAT
>DATEEG010000433.1:0-5859 GCA_035281305.1 Acidimicrobiia bacterium
CGATGGACTCAGCGGACCGCGAATCTGCTGGTCAGGGCACTGGAGCGACGGGGCGGACGATCGGGAGCGGACTCTTAATCCGCGGGTTCAGGGTTCAAGTCCCTGGGGGCGTACCAGTAAAGAGCAGGTCAGCGGGCATGAGAGAGGCCCTTCACCAAGCCCCCGAAGCTGCAAAGCGGCTGCACCGGCAAGATCGGGGTCATCGGCTACTGCATGGGTGGCGGGTATGCCTTGGCGCTCGCGCCGGGCCGTGGCTATTCCGCCTCGAGTGTGAACTATGGGGGTTGTCCCAAGGACGCCGAGCGAGTGCTCGTGAACGCCTGTCCGATCGTGGGTAGCTACGGCGGGAGGGACAACTCGCCGATGGGCTGGCGTGCCGCCAAGCGCCTCGAGCACGCCCTCACCACACTCGGCGTCGACCACGACGTGAAGATTTACCCGGACGCGGGTCATGGCTTCATCAACGACCACGATCCCGCCGATCTCACTCCGCTGTTGCTCGTGCTGGGAAAAATCTCCCGGACCCGATACCACGAACCCTCGGCTCAAGACGCCCGACGCCGCATCGCGTCCTTCTTCCGCACGCACCTCGCCCCGCAGTAAGAACCGGCCCGCCGTGGACTGTGGGGAAGACCCCATGGTCGATGGACCACGGCTTCCGAGGAGGTTCACCCCAACTGCTGCACCCGGTGAAGTCATGAATCACCACCACGCCCGGCCAAGGTCCCTCACCCGAGGGGACGGCAACGTAAGTGGGCATCTCTCCTTTCGGAGTGCGGACCTCCACCACGGACGCGGAACCTGGCACCCCACCATTGAAACAGAGGCGCGATGCTGTCATCGGGACGACGGTTTGTGCTTACAGTCGCCCGCCACTCCCGACGTGGTGATTGTTCCTGATGACGAGGCTGAGGCTGGCGAGATGTGGAATACGGACTCGGTCACCTCGCGGCTGCTTGGGCATGGGGGGCCGACAACACGCCGCTCCAGCCGTGTCCCTGGTCGCCCACCTGGTTGGGACGCTGGCCTCGTAGTCGGAAGACGTGACCTCGAGGGCAGGTCGCTGGTAGTAGACGAATCCAGGCCCCGTAAACCGCCGGTCCGACGGTCCCGTTCTGGGGCAGCCGCGTTCGCTTGTTGCCTCGGAGACGTTGGAGACTCGGAGCGTGACCCCAGAGTGGACCCGCCTCGACAGACTTCTCAGGAGACTTCCTGCGCCGGGTGAATTCACGCCCGAGGACCTCGCTGGAGCGGAAGAGCCGATCCGGCGCTACTTCAACGCCAGCGTCGCCCCGGGAACCCGACTGGCGGCCGGGGCGCGACTTGAGATGCGGGGCAGCATCAAGCTTCGCCGTTGGCTGCCCTTTCGGGCCCGCCAGTTGCTCGCTCCGTGCTTTGGTACGGTTTGGCAGGCGAGGGTGGCCGGAGTTGTCAGCGGTAGTGACCGCTACGTCGACGATTGCGGCGGGATGGATTGGAAGCTCCTCGGCCTGCGCCGCATCGTCCATGCGGAAGGCAAAGACGTCACACTCAGTGCCGCAGAGCGAGCAGCGGGCGAGTCCATCTGGGTCCCGACCGCACTCATCAGCACGCCCGGAGCGGAGTGGACGGCGAGTGCTCACGATCGAATTGCAGTCGACATCGACACCGATGGACACCGAACTCGCGTCGACCACGAACTCGGTCCGTCAGGCCAAATCCTCAGCTCGTCGTTCTACCGGTGGGGCGACCCCGACGGCACCGGAACGTGGAGACGACACCCGTTCGGTGTCGAGGTCACAAGTCATGCCACCTTCGACGGCGTCACCATCCCGTCCAAGGGCCGCGCCGGCTGGCACTTCGGGACCGACCGGTGGGACAGCGGCGTCTTCTTCCGCTACGAAATCACCCGCTACGAACTCGTCACATAGTCCGTCCGCTACAGCAACGCGACCCGCTGATCGCACGCGTAGAACGCTCTAGCGTCTAGCGACCGGCCCCGAAGTGCCGGTGGGGGACGCGCCAGAACAGGCACCCCGAACGACGCCCTTGCACTTGCTGGTCTGCACTCCGAACGGCACGTCGGAGCGTGAGCGATCCCGAGTGGGTTGGTGGGCGCTCTTCGAGCGCCCATACCGGCACATCAAGTGTGCCCCTGAGCCGTCCCGGCGCGTGGCGCTCTATCGTTGGGTCATGGCGGCCGGTGAGAGGGAGCGATACGGCTCGTTGCTGATGGGCGCCGATCACCTGCCGAGGGATAGGCACGGTCATCCGTATCAGGTGATCCTCGTGTTGCTGCCGGGCGGAGCAGGCACGGAGGACCTTCGCCGCGACGCGGCCGGCCGGGCGTTGGCCTGGGTGCGCGATGAGCACGCCCGGCCGATGGCCGGGCCCGACGGCCAACCGCTGACCGAGCCGGTCCCGGCTGAGGTGCAAGCGGAAGCCGAACGCTGGCTCGCTCAATGGGGGGACCCGGCGTTCGAGCCCATCCCCTGGTGGGGGCCTGGCGATCGGATTGTCTGCTCCGACTGTGGCATCGACCTCGATCCCGAAGCGGCCATCCCGCGCGTTTCCGGGAAGATGGTGGGGCCGATATGCGCTACATGCGATGCCACTCGCAAAGAGCTCGACCAGATGCTCGACTGACAGAGCGGTCCCACCCCGGATCGGCATCCGTGCTATTGGGCGCCCTGCAGATGCCACGGCCCACCGTCGACGCTCTCGAAAGGCAGTGGATGACAACGCCGAGGACGGAGCCTGTCTGACTAGAGATGGGATGGTGAACTCGACACTTCTCGGTTGTATTGGTGCCGCAGCCATGACGATTTTCGCTTATTGGTTGCCGCGATCAGAGCGATGGATTCGTTTTCGCGAACAGCGTCGAGCCATGGTGCCCTACCCCATCGCGGCCGAACGGCTCGAACAACTCGAGAGGATCTCGGCAACTGTGTTTCCGCTCATGGGCCTACTGCTCACCATCGCTTTGGCCATTCGGCTCGCAATCGGCGAAGGTTGAAGCTACCGGAGGCGCCTTGAGGACCAAGCGCCCACACAGGTACGGCACGTTGCGACCGCTGCACCAGGGAGACGGCCATCATGGTGAGGTGTTCGCCGTCTCCAACCTTGCGGCCGATGCGACCTTCGCCGGAAAGAAGTACGCGGTCGTCGCCCGTCGCACTGGTATCCAGCCGCTGCGAGCGTCCACTAACGGATTCGAAGGGATGGTGGCGGGGCTCAGGTTGATCAAGCGGTGGCTGCAGAAGGACACGCGGTTCGATGTCTTGGTCTGGAATTGAGCCGACTTTCCGCTCGACCCGCCGCGATTTCGGGAAGAGGTACCAAACCGCTCGGATGCGAGCGAACGGGTCAAGCAACTTGTAGCCGACATCGAGGCAGGGTCGCATCCCGACGGACCCAGGCTGGTCGGCGCCTTGGTCCCCTACCTGATCTCTCAGTAGACCGAGCCACGACGGATTCGGCGAGGCCTGCGCCGGGGGTGGTGGACTCGACCGTCAGCCCACGTCAGGCGGCTCGCCGATCCGAACCGTATCTACGCGTTGCGAGCGGCCGATGGCGAGCGCCCGGGTCAGCGGGATTCGACCAACTTGATACGTACAGCGTCGGCCCATTGCTTCAACGAGGTGTCGTCGCCACGGAACTGCGAGTAGGAGCGACGGAGTCTGACGTGGCGGCCGGACCTGAGAACCGCGACGACCTCTCCGTACCAGACCTCACCCGGGTCGCTCTTGGGGCGGAGCCCGTACCCTTCGCCCCACCGGACCATCTCCAACCTGGGATGTCGCCGCTCGGTGTGACGACGTTCAACGAGATCGATCCGATCGAGATCCTGCCAGCGGAGGAGTCGACGCCGCAGCCACCGCCGCACCACAAGTCCCTCTGGTGTCCACGCTGCGTTGGCCACCGCATGATTGTGCCCGATCGACCCGCCAGCCGTGGATGCGCCGACCCGAGAAGAAACGGCACGTATGCGTGCTCGGTCCCGGCCATTCTGTGGGCACCAGACGGCGTATATCGCCGTTCCGTGACGACAGAATGCAAAAGGCGCCTGCCCTGGATGCCAGGAATCGCCGGGCCGGGCCGCCAGGCGACGACCCGTCCGCAACCGGCACCTGGGCGCTAGTTGACGTCCTCAGGAGAAAGGCTCTTCGTTCAATGGGTTCCTATCGGCAGTCCGGGGCCGGAAAGGCGTCCGACCGAGCACAGGCGGCTCCGCGCGCTCCGGCAGCCATGACCTGGGCTGCGCCGATGGACAGGGCCAGGAGCAGCATTACCGCCAGGGTGATCTGCAGCACGTACCGGGCGGCTTGGCGCTTCTCTTCGGGCGTCATGCGAGCTGCTTCATCTAGGTGCTTCACGGAGACCTATCTTCGCCTCCGGCGGGTGCCCGGTCCTGCCTCTCCACGAAACCTCCGCAACTTGTGCTCCGGTCGGATGGTTTCGACTTTCGTCTCGAGATCATCGGGGAAAAGCGACAATGCCGTGGTCCGACGGGACGGTCAGCGGACGCGGACCGTCCTACAACGGCACCTCAACCTCGGTAGCCCGTGCCTGGGATACGCCTCTGGTACTCAGGACACAGGTGGGTCTCCATCACTTCCTCGGTGCGAGGGACAGCCCAGTAGTCGTGCTTCGATCGCACAGCGAGGTACTGCTCTTTGGCGCCCCGATGGCAATCCATCCCGAGCGTGCCGTGACCACCGGGCGAGTAATCGGAAAAGAGGCACGTCACGCAGCAGACCAGAAATACATCATCGGGCAGTTTCTTCTCGAGCCGCTGCAAGCCGTCTTCGAACCATTCATCGGTGACGTCATAGGTCCGATCACCGTGGCGGATGCTCAGTCGCAGATACTCGGCACTGGGGGCGCCGCGAGCTGCGGCCGCTGCCTTGAAGTCGAGTACGAAGGTGACCGTGGCCGCATGCCGTCGCCCTCCCTCCTCAATGTGGCATGGCAACTCACCGGCAATCACACAGGTCGCGAGGCCAGATCCATCCAAGTAAACGGTCTCATCGTCGGTTGAGAGACCGTCGATGTCATAACCCCAAAAGTGAACGCCGCGGATCGTCGTGTGCAGCTCATAGCCCGACTGTCCTGGCGGTGTGCGGCGGGCTGATGGCACGACCCGCCACACGATGTCCTCCGTTCCGTCATCATCCGTGTACCAGCCCGGAACGTCGAGGGGACTCAGGGAACTCGAACCACTCACCGATGCCAACACGGTGATGATTGTGGTCCCGATCTGGCGGTTCGTCACCCGCTCGGTAATGCCGGCGATGCGCTCGGCGTCCACATTGGCACCAGTCCCATAACGCGCGCTCATAATCCCAAGCTGTCCGCCGTCCAGCGCCGCACCGATCGGCACGTCGGGTGTGGCTTGCGAGCCACACACCGTTCTGGCCAGTGGGCCGCGGCGAAGAGGGACTCGAACTGTCTGCGTGATCGCCGTCAGTCTGGCCCGATGACACAGAACTCATTGCCCGCCGGGTCCTGAAGCACGCGTGTCGTCCACTCCCCGGCCTCCGTTGTCGAGAGTCGCGAGGCACCTGCGGCGATCATCTCGTCGACCATCGGGAGAGCGTGTTCGACGAAGAGATCGAGATGCATTCGCGCCTTCGAGGCCTTGGGTTCAGGCACCCTCTGGAACGTCAGATGGGGCGGCCCCTCGGCGCCCTGTGGCCTATCTATCGTGACGTAAGGCCCTGGCGGTCCGGTCGGGCGCCGCACGTAGCCAAGGGATCGCTCCCAGAACGCCGCGAGCTCCTCGGGGTCGGGGCAGTCGATCGTGATTCCGATTCTCATCGAGGCTGGCACCGCTGGCCTTCCGTTCGTCGTCACGTGCGGGATAGTACGAGGACCTTG
>DATEEG010000434.1:0-3542 GCA_035281305.1 Acidimicrobiia bacterium
CAGGGCTCGGGGCTGACGCTCTTGGCCACCGCCGCTCCGTAGGCGGTGAGGTCGGCGACACCATCCACCTCGACCACCGATCCAACCGTTCCCGAAGCGGCGATGAGAGGGGTACGCAGCGTAAGGGGACCCAGGCGCGCCTGGAGATCTACCACTGGCGTCTGACGTCTGCCGTCGGGCGGCTCATCTGGAGTGCCACTCCTGGAGGCTCCGGGGTCGGCGCAGGGCCACCGGACCGGAGCGGAGGCTGCGGGCGATGGCGAGGGCGCCGGCGATGGTGGTCACGCAGGGAACGTCGAAGCGGCGGGCGGTGTGTCGTATGAGCCTGCCGTCCCAACGGGCGCGCCCACCCCGCGGGGTGTTGATGACGAGGTTGATCTCGCCGGCCTCGATGCGGTGACGACTGTCGTCTGGGCCTTCGCCCACCTTGTTGACCACGTCCGCCGCAATGGCGTGATGCGAGAGGAAACGGGCAGTTCCGCGAGTGGCGAGCAGCTTGAATCCAAGCATTGTGAAGGCCTGCGCGGCCGCCAACCCCATGGGCTTGTCGCGGTCGGCCAGCGACAGGAAGACGGTTCCGCTGGTTGGGAGTACGTGCCCGGCGGCCAGCAGGGCCTTGGCATAGGCAACCCCGACATCGGGGCCGATGCCCATCACCTCGCCGGTCGAGCGCATCTCAGGACCGAGCACGATGTCCTCTTCCGGGAACCGATCCCAGGGCAGGACCGCCTCCTTCACTGCTACGAAGTCCCGGTCTCCGGGCTCGGTCAGCACACCCTCGGCGCGGAGTTGTTCGAGGGTCGCTCCCATCATCACCCGGGCCGCCACCTTGGCGAGGGGAATGCCTGACGCCTTGGAGATGAAAGGCACAGTCCTCGAACCGCGAGGATTGGCCTCGAGCACGAAGGCCTCGTTGCCCTTGACCGCGAACTGAATGTTGATCAACCCGCGGACCTCGAGTGCTCGCGCCAGTTCCTCGACGGCGGCCATGATCTGCTTCGAGGCCTCTTCGGATAACGTCGGCGGCGGGGTGACACAGGCAGAGTCGCCGGAGTGCACCCCGGCCTCCTCGACGTGCTCCATGATGCCGCCTACGAGGAGTTCGTGTCCGTCGAAGACGGCATCGACATCGACCTCGGTGGCGGCCTCGAGGAAACGGTCGATGAGCAACGGCGCTTCGGTGAGGTCCGCGTCGGCCGCCGATCCGTAGAGGTCGGTGAGGTACTCCGAGAGCTCGTCGTAGCTGTAGATCACTCGCATCTTGCGTCCCCCCAGGACGAAGGAGGGCCTGATCACCACCGGGAGGCCCACGCGGTCGACCACCTCGCCGGCATCGAGGGCCGAGTGGGCGGTCCCGTGCGGGGGCAGCTTGATCCCGAGGCGGCGACACAGAGCCGAGAACTGCTCACGGTCCTCGGCCGCTTCGATCGACGATGGGGAGGTACCGGCGATCGGCACCCCTCGCCGCTCGAGCTCCCTGGCCAGGTTCAAAGGGGTCTGGCCTCCCAGTTGGACGATCACCGCCTCGGGCTGCTCGGCGTCGACGACCGCCATCACATCCTCGATCGTCAAGGGTTCGAAATAGAGCCGATCGGACGTGTCGTAATCCGTCGAAACCGTCTCAGGGTTGCAATTGACCATGACGGTCTCGTAGCCAGCCCGCTGGAGCGCGAACGAGGCATGGACGCAGCAATAGTCGAACTCGATCCCCTGTCCGATCCGATTCGGACCCGATCCCAGGACCACCACCCGCGGTTTCGAGGCAGGCGGTACCTCGTCTTCATCCTCGAAGGTCCCGTACATGTAGGGCGTCTGCGCCTCGAACTCGGCTGCACACGTGTCAACCGTCTTGAACGTGGTTCTGATCCCCGCTTCCAGTCGACGTCGACGGACTTCATCCTCACCCAGGTTCCAGAGGTGGGCCAGTTGCCGATCGGCGAAGCCGAGGCGCTTGGCTGCCCGGAGCCGATCGAGCGAAAATCCGCTTGTCTCGAGCACGAGGCGCATGTCGACTATCTCGGACATCTGCTCGACGAACCAGGGATCGATCAGGCTCCGGGCGGCGACGGCTTCGACCCCGAGGCCCCGCCGCAAGGCTTCCGCGACGGCGAAGATCCGGTGCGGGGTCGGGGTCTCGACGTCGTTCCACAATTCGTCGTCGGATTGCGCCTTGACCGACGCCTCGCCAGAGTCGCCGTTGAGGCCGAACCGCCCGTTCTCGAGGCTCCGCAATGCTTTCTGAAGAGCTTCGGGGAACGTGCGCCCGATGGCCATTGCCTCACCGACGCTCCTCATCGAGGTTCCCAGCCGATCGGGGGCGCTGGGGAACTTGGCGAAGTCGAAGCGAGGGATCTTGACTACGACGTAATCGAGGGCCGGTTCGAAGGAGGCCGGAGTCGCCCCGGTGATGTCGTTGGGAATCTCATCGAGGGTGTAGCCGACCGCGAGAAGGGCGGCGATCTTGGCGATCGGAAACCCCGTCGCCTTGGAAGCAAGGGCCGACGAGCGGGAGACGCGCGGGTTCATCTCGATCACCAGGCGTCGCCCGGTCGCCGGATCCACCGCAAACTGCACGTTCGAGCCGCCCGTTTCGACACCGATCGCTCGCAAGACCTTGATCCCGTCGTCCCGCATGTCCTGGTATTCGCGATCGGACAGGGTCTGGATGGGAGCCACGGTGATGGAGTCGCCGGTGTGAACTCCCATCGGATCGAGATTCTCGATCGAGCACACGATCACGGCGTTGTCGTTGCGATCGCGCATCACTTCGAGTTCGAATTCTTTCCACCCGTAGACCGACTCCTCGACCAGGATCTCGCCGACCGGCGAGGTATCGAGGCCCTTCCTGGCGACTTCGATGAACGTCTCGGGACCCTGGGCTATACCGGTTCCACCGCCTCCGAGGATGAACGAGGGGCGCACCATCACCGGGTACCCGATCTCTTCGGCAATTCGGATCGCCTCGACCATCGACCGGGCATAACCGGCCCGCGGCACTTCGAGTCCCGCCTCTTCCATCACTTGCTTGAAGCGTCCCCGATCCTCGGCCCGTTCGATGGCCTCGACGCCGGCTCCGATCAGTTCGACGCCGTAGCGGTCCAGAGTCCCGGCGCGGTGCAGCTGCATCGTCACATTGAGAGCGGTCTGTCCTCCTATGGTCGGTAGGAGGGCGTCGGGCCGCTCGCGGGCGATGATCTCCTCGACGACTTCCCGTGTGATCGGCTCGATGTAGGTGGCGTCGGCGAACTCGGGGTCGGTCATGATCGTGGCCGGGTTGGAGTTCACCAGGACGACGCGGAAACCCTCCCGGCGCAGGACCTTTGCAGCCTGGGTTCCCGAGTAGTCGAACTCGCAGGCCTGCCCGATGATGATCGGTCCCGAGCCGATGAGGAGGATGGAACGGAGATCTGTCCTCTTAGGCATTGGGGCTCCGCCTGTAATGCGTGGTGCGTGGTGCGTGGTGCGTTAAGAAAACAAGTAGCTGTTGCCGTTGGATCTGAATCGACGCACCACTCACAACGCACCACGCACCACTGGGCTTG